>JADLBL010000006.1 GCA_020847735.1 Candidatus Eisenbacteria bacterium | reverse complement strand
GGCGATAGCCGGCGTTGACGATCACCTGGTCGGCCTCCTCGAGCCGCGGCTGGCCCGCGACCTCGAGCGCGACGCGGTACTTGTGCGTCGCCGAGTTGTACTCGATGCCCTCGACCTCGGCGCCGCCGACCCAGGTCATCACCGGGTCGCCGCCCGAACGAAGTGCGTGCGCGTTCGCGAACAGCTCCGCGCGGGGGGCGAGCGGGTCGTTCGCGATCTCGCCCGTGAACGCGCCGGTTTCGCGCGTCACCCACGTGATCGTCGTGCCCGGTTCCTCGGCGGCGAGCTGCGCCAGCTCGAGGACGGTCGTGCAGGCGGTCGCGCCGCCGCCGATCACGAGCGTGCGTTTGCCGGCGTATCGGGTGCGCCGCAGTCCGCGCACGTCGTCGCAGTGGTAGCTCATCTGCGGCGCCAGGTAGAGCTCGCCGCGCGCCGGCACGCCTCCGGTGCCCGCCCACGCGGGCGAGCCGCAGGTGCCGGAGGCGTCCAGCACCGCGAAGGCGCGCAGCACGCTCTCGCGCCCGCCGTGGTCGCGCACCAGCAGCCGGAACGGCCGCGCCGCGCGCGAGGCGTCGCCCGGCTGCTCCGCGCGCAGCGTCGCCTGCCGGCCGATCGCCACGACCTGCGCGTGCTCGTGCACGCGGCCCTTCAGCTCCGGCGTCGCGGCGAGCGGCGCGAGTACGCGTCCGGCCAGCTCGGCGCCCGTGGGGCGCGCGTCGGCGGGCGGTGCGCTCCAGCCGTGGCGCGCGAGCAGCCGCGCGCTGGCCGGCCCGACGTTCGCGCCCCACGTGGTGAAGAGCCGCACGTGCCCCCAGGCGATCGGGTGCGCGCCGACCTCGCCGCGCTCGAAGACGTGGACGTCGAACCCGCGCTCGAGCGCCGCGGCCGCGGCTTCGAGCCCGACGGATCCGGCGCCGACGATGGCGAGCGTGTTGCGGGCGGGAACGGGCATGGGGCGGGACTCTCCGGTGGGCGGGTGTTTGGTGCGGCGGTGGAATCTAGCCGCGTGCCTGCGCGCCGCACAAGGCGCGGGCCCCGGTGGAGCCAGCGGCGCCGGACCGCCGGAGCGCTCCTACACTTCCTCGACCTTGGCGATCACCTCGATCAGGCGTTCGCGGTTGCCGAGCAGCGCCCCCGCGTTGCGGTCCAGCGACACCCACCAGGTCGCGGCGGCGGCTGCGAGCATCACGGTCGAAACCGCGATCCCCGCCGGAGCGGCGAACGCGGGCCCGGCGACGCCGCGAGCGGCCCACACGACGCCGAACACGACACCGATGATCGCGGCGACGCCGAGAAACACCACGAGGCCGCCCCAGCCGGAATCGCCGCGCGTGCTCAGCCCGCGGCGGCGTGCGCGCACCGGCCAGCGGATCGAGACCCAGGTGCCGAGCGCGACGACACCGAAGACGACCGCCGCCGCGCCGATCATGGCGACGGAACCGAGGGCGTCCCACTGCGTCCGGCGGAACACGGTCAGAGGCGCGAGGACGAGCGCGAGCTGGACCGTCATGCGGAAGAACACGTCGAGGTTCTTGGCGAGCAGCACGTCGCGCGCGCGGCACGGCAGCAGGAAGAACGAACGCACGCCGGGCCCGTCGTAGCTGAACTGCGTGATCGCGGTGGACGAGAGGCTCGAGCTGAGCAGCAGCAGCACGAACACCGGCCCCTCGGTGCGGCCCATCTTGCGGGTGAACAGCAGCATCAGCAGCACGAGCGGGGTGAGGAAGAGGGCGAGGAGCCGCTGCGGGCTGGTGAGCGAATAGCGCAGCTCGCGCGCGACGAGCAGTCCGACGCCGCGCGGGAGAATGCCCGGCAGCAGGGCCACGCTGCCCCGCGACGACGGACGCTTCGCCGGGCCGGAACCGCCCGAGCTTTCGCCGGCGCGCGCCGTGTGCCGCATCAGCCGCGCGCCGGGCGAGATCAGGACCGCCGCGAGCACGACGGTGCCGGCGAGGCCGGCGAGCAGCCGCAGCGGCGAGCCGTCGAGCGCTCCGGTCGCGATCGCGCCGGGCCAGCCCACGGTCGGCAGCTTCGCGAGGTAGCCGGCGAGCAGGCCGACCAGCTGTTCGGGATCGAGCGGCTGTCCCGTGAGGCGCGCGATCAGGCGCTGCGCCGTGCCGCGGACGGTCAGCTGGAAGAGCAGGAAGGTGAGGGAGAACAGCGCGATCGCGAGGTAGCGCACCCACTCGCGGCGCATGACCTCGTCGAGGACCGCGAGCAGCAACTGCAGCAGCGCCGAAGTCACCAGCGTCACGAGCAGCCCCGCGGCCAGCGTGGCCACGCCCGGCCCCGCTCCCGCGCGCATGAACGCGCCGGCCGCGGCGGCGAGAACGGCCGGCAGGGTCATCAGGCAGACCGGCTCGAGGCAGGAGGCGAGGATGTTGGTCGCGTAGACGGACTCGGCCCGCAGCGGGTAGCGCGTCAGCCGGTCGAGGTCGAACGGCCGGCCCATGGCGCCGAGCAGCATGCCGAAGTAGATCCAGGCGACCTGGCTGGCGCCGAACACGAGCAGCGCGGCGGGGGCTCCGAACTTGAGGACGCCTCCGAAGGCCAGCAGCGCGCCGCCGAACCAGAACGGCGAGAACGCCAGCGCGAGCATCACGTTGAGGCCGATGGCGCCCCAGCGGTTCGAGACGGACGAAGCGCGCAGGAACAGGGTCCAGCGCAGCCAGGCGAGCAGCCGCAGCGTCCTCACGAGGCGGGGCCGCCTCCCGGGGCGCCGCCGGCGGCCGCCGCCTCCGGTCCGCCCGTCAGCCAGTCGAGGCCGGCGCCGACGTCGCCGCGCTCGGCGCCGACCACGTCCAGGAACAGCTCCTCGAGCGAGCGGGTCACGCCGTCGGCGCCGCGGCGCAGTTCGTCGAGCGAGCCGTCCACGACCAGCCGGCCCCTGGCGATGATGCCGACGTGGCTGCAGAGCCGTTCGACCACTTCGAGAACGTGGGAGGTGAGGAACACCGTCACGCGCCGGTGGGCGACGAGCCTGCGCAGCAGCTCGCGCAGCTCGTGGGTGGCGATCGCGTCCACGCCCTCGAACGGCTCGTCCAGGAACAGCACCCGCGGCTCGTGGATGAGCGCGCACGAAAGCGCCAGCTTCTTGCGCATGCCGTGCGAGTAGCCCGACACCTGCTTGCGCGCCGAGCCGGTGAGATCCATGGCCTCGAGCAGCTCGTGCGCGCGGCGCCGGGCCTCGGCCGGGGCGAGGCCATGGATCTCGCCCACGAAGCGCAGGTGCTCCTCGCCGTTCAGCCGCTCGAACAGGTGCAGGCCGTCGGGCACGACGCCGATGCGGCGCTTGACCTCGAGGTCCTGCGAGGCGACGTCGAAGCCCATGACGCTCGCGCGCCCCGAGCTCGGCGCGAGCAGGCCGGTGAGAATGTTGATCGTCGTGGACTTGCCGGCGCCGTTGGGCCCGAGAAAGCCGTAGAAGGAACCTTCCGGCACCTGCAGCGAGAGTCGGTCCACGGCGGTCTGCGCGCCGAAGGTGCGGGTCAACTCGAATGTTTCGATGGCGAAGGACATCGCGGCTCCGTGCGGTGGGTGGGAGCCGGAACCATACCGCAGGCGCCTGCGCGGGCGCGGCCGGAACGCACGGGCCGACCACGCGGACGCGACGAACGCGGTGTTCGCGGCCCGCGGCCGGCTCGCGGCGGAGTCCCCGCTAGCGCGGCAGCTCGCGCGGCGCCGTCGTGGCCACGACCGCGCCGTCGCGCAGCGCGAGCACGCGCCACAGGAGCGGGCCCGCGGGCAGCGAGGCGGGATCGAGCACCAGCGAATCGCCCTGCGGCACCTCGCGGGTGGCGACCGCGTCGAGCCCGCTCAGCAGCTCGACGCGGTACGCGGTCGCACCCGCGGCCGGCCGCCACGCCAGCACCACGCGGCCCTGCGCGTCGCGCGACGCGGCGCGGCTGACGAACGCGCCGGCGGACGACTCGGGAGAGAGGGAGCGCAGGTTGCCCGGACCCTGAACCAGCAGTCGCGGCACCACCACCGCCGCGCCCGCCACGATCGCGACGCCGGCGGCGGCCAGCGCCCAGCGCGGCAGGCCGCCTTCGCGCCGGCGTGCCGCGCGCGGCAGCTCGAGCACGGCGCCGTGCGTGTGCGCAGCCTCGGCCCGGGCGCGCGCGAGGGCCGAAGCCGCGACGCGCGACACCTCGCCCTCGTCCTGCGGGTCGAGCGGGTGGATTTCGAGGAACGCGTCGTGTTCGAGCAGCCAGGCGCGCGTGCGCGGATCCCTGGCCGCCTCGATGCGGCGCGGATCCTCGGCGGGCAGGGCCGCCAGCTCGAGCAGTCGGCGCTCCTCCCGGGATTCGTTCATGGCCGCTCCTCCTTTCGCGCCCTGCCGAGCTTTGCCCGCAGTTTGCGCCGCGCCGTCTGCAGCACGCCGCGCGCTCCGGTGCTGCCGCGGATGCCGGCGAGGCGCGTCACCTCCTCCACCGGGAGCCCCTCCCAGTAGCGCAGCATCACCGCCAGCTTCTCCTCCTCGTCGAGCGACTCCTCGATCGCGGAACGCAGGCCCTCGTCCTCGAGGCCGCGTGCGAGCTGCTGCTCGGGGCCGTCGGTATCGGCGGCGATTCCCTCCAGCACCTCGTCGGGCTCCCACCTGGGGCCGCGGCGCCGGATCTCGCTGATGCAGCGAAAGCGCGTGATGGTGAACAGCCAGCCGGGAAAGCGGGCCGGGTCCTCGATCGAGGGCAGGCTGCGGTAGGCGTTCAACAGCACCTCCTGCATCGCGTCCAGGGCCAGCTCGCGATCGCCGAGCTGGCGCCGGCACCACTGGAACACACGGCCCTGCCAGCGACGAAGCAAGCGGTCCGCCGCATCGAGCGCGGCCGGATCCTGCGGCCGTCGCCGGGCGACCCGCACGAGCTCGTCGTCGGAGGTTCCGTCGTCGTCGAGGGTGTCCATCGGTGTAGTCGCGGCTCCGGGGTCGGAGGTCACAGACCATCCTGCGGCGCGCCGCAGGATGCCACGCGTTGCGCGCGCCTGTCAGCCGCCCGCTTCAGAAGCCCGGAATGGGCAGGGACCTGCGGGCCAGCTGGATGCGGCTGCCCGGGTCGCCCACCAGCGTGAAGGCCGCCCAGTCGTAAGGGCCGGCGCCCCCGGCGCGCAGCCGCGCCCGGGCCCGGACGAGGGCGGTGCCCGCGTCGGGTGCGCGTTCGGCCTCCTCGTAGAAGGCGGTCGCGAACCGCCGCGCGGCCCGATCGTTCACGGGCCAGAGCGTCGCGATCACGGCCCGCGCCCCGGCGCACAGCAGCGCGGCGCTCAGGCCCTCCATGCCGCCGGTTCCGCCCGAGGAGCCGCCGGCCGTCTCGCAGGCCGAAAGCACCACCAACTCGGCGCGCAGCGGGCGCATGAGCAGGTCGCGGGCGCGCACGGGATCGCCGGGGGCGAGGGCGAGCGACGAACGCCAGGGCGAGATCGGATCGAAGGCGGCGTGCGCGGCGACGTGCACGACCGGCGCCGCGGCCATGGCGCGCAGCGCCGTCTCGTCGTCGCGCGGCGGATCGAGCACGCGCACGCCGCGGTAGCGCGCCTCGAGCCAGCGGACCTCCGCGAGCGCGCCGGGCAGCGTGCGACCGCCGGGTCCGCGGGGATTCGCGAACGCGAGCAGCGCGGGCTCCCGCCGGCGCGCGGTGGGGCGCGAGCGCGCGAGCGCGAGCAGAGACGCCGAGGGCGCGCGCGCCAGCACGTGCGTCACGCCGAGCGGCGCGTCCGCGCCGCCGGGCCCGAGCGGCAGGCGCAGCGCCTCGAACGGTGTCCGCTGGAGCGGCCCCGAGGGCACCACGATCACGCTGCCGCAGCGGCGCAGCAGCGGGACGAGCGGGCCGAGCAGCCCGGCGCCCGCCTGCGAAAGCATCCGCTCGAGCGTCGCGGGCTCGAGCGGCGGCACGGCGGCCAGCGCGTCGCGCAGCAGCCCGGTGTCGCGCGCGAGCGCCGCGTCTCCCGCGAGCGGCACGCAGGCGGCGGTGTCGCGCGTGACCGCCAGCAGCCAGCCGCCTTCGCGCCCGGTCCAGGCGAGCAGCAGCAGCTCACGGGGCCGAAGCACCGAACGCTGCGCCTGTTCGAGCGTCACGGCGGGAAGCGGCGCGGCGCGGCCGCCGGGGCCGGCCGCGAGCTCGAGCAGCAGCGAGGAGCGCAAACGCTCGAAGGCCGCGAAGGCGCCGGCGATGTGGTCGCGCCGGCGTCCACCGTCCCGGTCCAGTTCGACCTCGCCCCAGGTCGCGCCCAGCGCGATCGGGTTACCGAGGTGGGTCCGCCATTCGAGACCCGTGACGTCGGATCCCTGCCGCCGCAGCGCCAGCTCCGCCCGCCGAAGGTGCTCGCGCGCTTCGGCGAGGCGTCCCGTACGCGCCGCCACGAGCGCCAGCACGCGTTCGGCGCCGAGATCGTCCCGCGCGAGGCCCGAAGTCCGCAGGGCCGACAACGTGCGCTGCGCGATCGTCCGCGCGGCCGCCAGCGAATCGGCGTGCAGCGCCGCGAAGGCGCCCGCCTGCAGCAGATCCCGCTCGAGCGCGGGCGGCAGACGCCCGGACAGCTCCGCGGCCGCCCGCCGGTAGAGCGCGAGAGCGGCCGCGGCGCTGTCGCGGGCGAACAGGGTGCGCACGAGTCCCGAGAGGCACTGCGCGCGCAGTCCGGTGTCGCCATGCTCGAGGAGCGCGAGCGCCGCCCGGTACTGGCGCGCCGCGGCGTCCGTCCGGCCGCGCTTGAGCTCGAGCAGCGCGATGCGCGAACGCACGCGGGCGATGCCGTCGGCGGATCCGGCGCGCTCGACCCGCGCGAGCAGCGAATCGGCCAGGGCGAGCGCGTCGTCGGCGCGGCCGAGATCGGAGAGCGCCAGCAGGACGTTGACGGTCGCCGAGACCGTGGTTTCGAGGTCGCCGGCGGACTGCGCCACGAGCGCCGCCCTGCGCCAGGATTCGAGCGCCGCTTCGGGATCGCCGTCCAGGTAAACGTGCGACGCGAGGTTGTTCCAGGCCGACGCCGCGCCGCGCGCCTGGTGCGCCAGCTCCGCGCGCACCGCCGCGCGCCGGAACAACGCCCGGGCGGAGTCGCGCGGGCCGCTCACCTCGTAGGAGCGTCCCAGGCCCAGGAGCGCTTCGCAGGCGCCGAACTCGTCCCGCTGCCGGTCGAACATCGGCAGGGCGCGCCGGTACCCCCGGATGGCCTCCGCGGCCCGACCCGCCCGCAGCGCGGCGAACGCCGCCGAAAGCCGCAGGTAGGCCTCCGCGCGGTGGTCGCCCAGCGCGAGCGCCGCGGGCAGCGTCGCGCGGGCGAGCGAGCCGCCCTCGGCGAGCCCGCCGGTGCTGTTGAGGGCGAAGGCGAGCCACTGCGACGACTGCACCCAGCGCGTCGAGTCGCGGAGCGCACGGGCCCGTGCACGCGCGTCGCGCAGCGGCGGAATGGCGCGGGCGTAGTGGCCGAACCAGGCCAGCCGCGCGCCCAGCTCGAACTGCGCCGCGACGCGCAGCGTGTCGTCCCCCGCGGCCAGCGCCCGCTCGGCCAGCGCCGCGAGGGCGACGTAGCCCGAGTCCTCGGCGCCGCGGGCGAACAGCGCGCCGGCCGGCGCGAACTGCCCGACCACCCGCGCGGGCAGAGGTCGCGGCTCGGCGCCCGCCGGAGCCGCGCCGCCCGACGCCGCGGCGGCCGCGAGCACGCCGAGCAGCACGGACCGCAGGGAGCATCGTGGCCCCGCGGCGGCCCCGCGGACGGCGACTCCGGCGCGGCTCACGCGGGGCATTGCAGCTCCGCGACGATCGGGGCGTGGTCGCTCGCGAGGCCCGCGCCGTCGAGACCGTGAATCGTCCGGCCCGAGCCGCCGCGCCAGCCGCGGCCGCAGATCCAGTCGAGGCGCAGCGCGCCGCGGTGCACGGCCCACTCGAGCATGGCGTTCGCCGGGCCGCGAAGCAGCGGCGGAAGAGCCTGGATCTCCTCGAGCCGCTCCTTTCGCACCTGCAGCGTGGGCGCGAAGTCGTTGAACGGCTCCCACACGAAGCCCGCCTCGCGCAGCACGTCGAACAGCGGTTCGTGCGCGAAGCCGCGGTCCGGGCGCAGCAGCCGCCGGCGCAGCATCCCGCCGGGCATCGCCATCAGCGCCGCCGCGCCGTGCAGGGCCGAGTGCCACAGGCCGCGGTCGAAGGTGTGCGTGTTGTAGTCGCCCGCAAGCACGACCGGCCGCCGCTCGTGCGCGAGCGCCGCCAGGATGCGGCGCACCTGCACGGCGCGGTGATTGCGCGTGCGATGCACCTCGAGGTGAGCGGCCACCGCGACGAACGGCCGCTCCGGATGCACGACCTCGACGGCCAGCGCGACGTGGCGGCCGATCATGCGCTCGATGTCGAACTGGATCCGGCGCGGGCTCGGCAGCTCGATGACGCGCGCCTCGCCGAGCGGCCAGCGCGACAGCACCGCGATGCCGAACAGGCCTTCCTCGTTGGCGCGCCCGGACGCCATGCGCTCGTCGTCGTCGCGCCCGAGCGTCGTCTCGAGGAACAGCGGCGCCCACGCCGCGTGCAGACCGAGCGCCGCCGCGAGGTCGAAGGCGACGTCGCGGTTGCCGGCGCGCGCGCAGCCGAGGTCCACCTCCTCGAGGGTGACGAGGTCGGCCCCGGCCAGCCCGGGGTGCGAACGCAGCGCCTGCTCGACCTGCGGGTACCAGTTGCCGTGCTCGATGTTCCACTGCGCGTGCGTGACGGCGCCGGCGGCGCGGGCGGGCGCCGGCGCGCGCGGGGGCTCGAAGCGCCGCACGGTGCGCAGCAGCCGTTCGAATCGCGGGCGCAGCTCCTGCCAGGCGGGCGCGCCACGCAGCGCCTCGATCGTGGCGAAGGGCCGCACCGCCGCGGCGAGCGCGAGGCACTCCGCCCGGTACTCGGGATCGCGTGGACTCACGGGGCAAAGGCTAGCCCGACCTATTCATGAACCGTGAGCCGAAAGTGACGGATGCCCGTGAAGCGCAAGGAGCAGGGCTGGCCAGCGACGCAGTCGTGTCGGTGACACGTCGAGGAAGCTGGCCAGCCCTGCGACGCAGCGATTCGCGGGCAGCCGTCACTTGCAGGCCATGGGCTCATGAATAGGTCGGGCTAGAGGAGGACGCGGCGTCGCGCACGTGGCGCGCCCCGGCGCCGGGCCGGCGGACCGCCGGCCGCCGGCTGGCGGGGCATGAAGCCGCCGGGCTAGACTCCCGGCCTCGCAGCCCCCCGCATCCGACCGGCCGCACCGGCACCCGGCCGCCGCAAAGGCACAGACGACCCATGAACCGACCCCGCACCTTCGGCGAGCTCAAGGCCGGCGGTTACCGCCCCCGTTCCGTGAAGGACGAGCTGCGCGCCAACGTGATCGCGCGCCTGCGCTCCGGCGGGCCGCTGTTCCCCGGCATCGTCGGCTACGAGCAGACCGTCGAGCCGCAGGTCGTGAACGCGATCCTGTCGCGCCACGACTTCATCCTGCTCGGCCTGCGCGGCCAGGCGAAGACGCGCCTGCTGCGCTCGCTCGTTCAGTTCCTCGACGAGTGGATTCCGGCGCTCGAGGGCTGCCCGCTCAACAGCGACCCGTTCCGCCCGCTCACGCACCACGCCCGCCAGCTTCTCGAGGTGCACGGCGAGGAGGCGCCGCTCCACTGGATCCATCGCGACGCGCGCTACCAGGAGAAGCTCGCGACGCCGGACGTGACGATCGCCGACCTGATCGGCGACATCGACCCGATCAAGGCGGCGACGCTCCGGCTCGACTACTCCGACGAGCGCGTCATCCACTACGGCATCATTCCGCGCACGAACCGCGGGATCTTCGCGATCAACGAGCTGCCCGACCTGCAGCCGCGCATCCAGGTCGGGCTGCTGAACATCCTCGAGGAGAAGGATTTCCAGATCCGCGGCTTTCCGGTCCGCATTCCGCTCGACGTGGCGATGGTCTTCAGCGCCAATCCCGAGGACTACACCAACCGCGGCAACATCATCACGCCGCTGCGCGACCGCATCAATTCGCAGATCGTCACGCACTACCCGCAGACCCGCGAGCAGGGCGTCGCGATCACACGCCAGGAGGCGTGGACCGAGCGCGCCGCCGGCGTCGAGGTCGCGATCCCGTCGTTCATGCGCGACCTGGTCGAGGAGGTCGCGATCCAGGCGCGCAAGAGCGAGTACGTGGACCAGAACTCGGGCGTCTCGGCGCGCCTGCCGATCGCGCTGCTCGAAAACCTGGTGAGCAACGCCGAGCGGCGCGCGCTGGCGACCGGCGAGAAGCGCGTGACCACCCGCGTGTGCGACCTGCAGCACGCGGTGAGCGCGGTGAGCGGCAAGGTCGAACTGGTGCTCGAGGGCGAGCAGGAGGGCGCGCAGAACGTGGCGCGGGCGCTGCTCGGCCGCGGGGTCAAGGCGGTCTTCAACCAGACGTTCCCCGACGCCTTCAAGCCGCGCCGCACGCGTGGCCGCGGCGCCAGCGCGCCGCCGGCGGACGACGACGAGACGCGCGCGAACGTCGAGTACCGCCCGGTGCTCGAATGGTTCGCGGGCGGCGAACACCTGGCCATCGCCGACGACCTGCCGGCCGCCGACTACGCGGCCGAGTTGCGGCGTGTGAAGGGACTGGCCGAACTGGCGGCCAAGTACCTGCACCCGGCGAATCCCGAGGAACACGCGGTGGCGATGGAGCTGGTGCTCGAGGGCCTGCACCAGAGTTCGATGCTCTCGCGCGAGCGCACCGACGCCGCCCGCACCGAGTACAAGGACATGCTGAAGAGCATGCTTTCGGGGCTCGGCGACGACTGAGGCTCCGGAACCGGGCCCGCGGGTTCCGCCGCCGGCCGACCCGAGGCGCGTCGTGCGCGAGGGCTACGACCGCGCCTCGCACGCCTACCGCGGCGACGACGCCGACCTCGAGATGTCGGGCTACGGCCACTGGCTGCGGCGGCTCGCCGCGCGAGTGCCCGAGGGCGAGCGTGTGCTCGACCTGGGCTGCGGCAACGGCGTGCCGGCGACGCGCGAGATGGCGCGGCGCTGGGCCGTGACCGGCGTGGACCTCTCGCCGGTCCAGATCGGGCGGGCTCGCGCGCTCGTGCCGGCGGCGACGTTCCTTTGCGCCGACATGACGAACGTCGAGTTCGCGGCCGGCGTGTTCGGGGCGGTCGTCGCGTTCTTCTCGATCATCAACGTGCCGGTCCGCGAGCAGCCGGCGCTGTTCGCGCGCGTCGCCCGCTGGCTCGCGCCCGGCGGCTGGCTGCTCGCCACCGTGGGCCGCGATCCGTGGACGGGGATCGAGCCCGATTTTCGCGGTGCCGGTGTTCCGATGTACTGGAGCCACGCCGACGTCGCGAGCTACCGGCGCTGGCTCGGCGAGGCGGGGTTCGCGATCGCGGAGGAGGGCCGCCAGCCGAAGGAGGGCGTGCCCGGCTACGCGGTCGTGATCGCGCGGCGCGAGGCGCCGACGCGCGCCGCGCCGGCCGCCTGAGCCGGCCGCGGCCGGCTCAGGCGACGCGTGCGCGACCGGCGACCCGCCGCACCGGCACGCGATCCGCGTGGCCACGCCGCTCCCGCCCGGGCGGATCCGGAGCCCGACTTTGGCGCGGCCGCCAGGCATGGCATCATCGCGTCCGTTGCGCGCCGCAAGGTCCTCCCGCCTCCCGGAGAGCAGAGCAGCATGCGTTTCGACTACACCCGCTGGCGCGGGCCGCGCCCCGACGACCTCGAGCACCTGCGGCAGCTCATGGAGATCTACCGCAACCTGCTGCTGCAGACGGGCGGCGACGTGGACGAGGCGCTGCGCTGGATGGAGCGCTTCGGCCGGGAGTACGGCTTCTTCGACGACCGGTTCGGCGTCGAGGAGTTCAAGAAGCTTCTGGAGGAATCGGGCGAGGCGCAGCGCACCGCCGGCGGCTTCGAGATGACGCCGCGCGGCGAGCGCCGCATCCGCCAGGATTCGCTGAACGAGATCTTTTCGACGCTGCGCGCGGGCGGTGCGGGCGACCACCGCGTGCCCGCGGCCGGCAAGGGCGGCGAGCGGCTGTCGGAGACGCGCGCCTGGCAGTTCGGCGACGACCTCGCGAACCTCGATCCGCTCGGCTCGGTCGGCAACGCGGTCAAGCGCGGCGGCATTGACGAGCTGTCGGTGACCGAGGATGACCTCGAGGTCTTCGAGACCGAGCACGCCTCGGCGTGCGCGACGGTGCTGATGGTGGACATCAGCCACTCGATGATCCTTTACGGCGAGGACCGCATCACGCCGGCCAAGAAGATCGCGCTCGCGCTCACGCAGCTCATCCAGTCGCGCTACCCCAAGGACACGCTCGACGTCGTGCTGTTCGGGGACGACGCCGCGCAGGTGCCGCTGCGCGACCTGGTGCGCATCCAGGCGGGCCCCTACCACACGAACACGAAGGCCGGGCTGCAGCTCGCGCAGCGCATCCTCGGCGGACGCAAGGGCGTCAACAAGCAGATCTTCATGATCACCGACGGCAAGCCGAGCGCGATCCGCGAGCACGGGCGGCTGTACAAGAACCCGTTCGGGCTCGATCCGAAGATCGTCAACAAGACGCTCGAGGAGGCCGCGTTCCTGCGCCGCAGGGGCATCACGATCACCACGTTCATGCTGGCGGCCGACCCGGCGCTGCTCGATTTCGTGCGGCGGCTCACCGAACTGAACCACGGCCGCATCTACGAGACCGACCCGAACAACCTCGGCGCCTACGTGTTCCGCGACTTCGTGCGCAACCGGCGCAAGCGCCTGCACTGACGGCGCCCCGGGCGCGGTCCGGGCCTGATGCCGAATCCGGCGAAGTCCATTAGACTGCGCGTCGTTTCCCGCCCCGGGCGATGCGTTCCCCGCGTCCGCGGCGCCCCACCCATCGGAGAAGCCATGAAGCGCATCGCCGTCCTGTCTTCGCTCGCCGCCGCGATCCTCCTCACGCTGTCGTCCGCGCCGGCGCGCGCCGACGTCCGCCTCGGCCTCAAGGCCGGCATCGTCACCTCGCAGCTCGGCTCGAGCCTCGGCGACCTCAAGTGGCGGAGCGGCGCCGGCGGCGGCGCCTCGCTCGCCCTCGGGCTGACGCCGAACCTCGAGCTGGTGCCCGAGCTGCTGTGGCTGCGCAAGGGCTCGACGTTCACCGAGAACGACGTGGTCATCGGCGGCGTCAGCTTCGGCACCGTGCGCACGGGCATTGATCTCGACTACGTCACGATTCCCGTGCTGCTTCGCCTGCGCACCTCCTCGCCCGGGCCGGTCAACTTCATGCTCGTCGCGGGGCCGACCGTCAGCTTCAAGATGGACGAAAAGCTCGGGGTCTCGGGGCTCGCGAACTATTCGCTGGGCAGCAACCAGGTCGAGACGTTCGACTACGGGATCGCCGGCGGCGCCGGGCTGCTCGGCAGGGCGGCCGGTCTGCAATGGACGATCGAAGGCCGCTACGAGCAGGGCCTCGCCGACGTCTCGAAGCTGCCGTTCGGGCCCGAGCTCAAGAACGGCAGCGTGCAGGTCCTCGCCGGGCTGGAGTTCCCGATTCTCTGAGCGTACGCGGCGCGCGGCGCCGCACGGCCTGCTGGAGTCCGACCATGACACCCTCGTTGTCGCGTCGCGCCGCTTCGATGCCCGCTTCGCCGATTCGCCGGCTCGCGCCGTACGCGGTGGACGCGCGACGGCGCGGCGTGACCGTGCACGGCCTCAACATCGGCCAGCCGGACATCCCGACGCCGAAGGAGATTCTCGAGCGCTACCGCACGTTCCCGGAGGGCCATGTGCCGTACGGGCCGTCGCAGGGCCTGCCCGAGTTCCTCGAGGCGCTGCGCGGCTACTACGGCGGGCTCGGCGTGAAGCTGGCGGTCGAGGATCTGTTCGTGACCACGGCGGGCAGCGAGGCGCTGCTCTTCACGCTCGCCGCGCTGTGCGATGCGGGCGACCAGGTGCTGGTGTTCGAGCCGTTCTACACGAACTACAACGGTTTCGCGGCCCTGCTCGGGGTCGAGGCCGCGCCCGTCACCACCCGCGCCGAGGACGGCTATCACCTGCCCGGGCGTGCCGCGATCGAGGCGAGGATCGGCCCGCGCACGAAGGCGATCCTCATCTGTTCGCCGAACAATCCGACCGGCACCGTCTATTCGGACGCCGAGATCGAGCTGCTCGCCGCGATCTGCCGCGAACGCGGCCTGTACCTCGTGGCGGACGAGGTCTACCGCGAGTTCACCTATGGCGGGAAGAAGCACCGCTCGGTGCTGACGCTCGAGGGCCTCGAGCAGCAGGTGATCGTCGTGGACTCGGTCTCGAAGCGCTATTCGCTGTGCGGCGCGCGGCTCGGCAACATCGTCAGCCGCAACCGCGCGTTCATGGACGCGGTGCTGCGCATGGGCCAGGCGCGGCTCTGCCCGCCGACCGTCGAGCAGTGGGCGTGCTGCGGCCTGACCGACGTGCCGGCCTCGTACACGCAGGGCGTGATCGCCGAGTACACGAAGCGCCGCGACACCGTCGCCGCCGCGCTGGCGAGAATGCCGGGCGTGCTCGCGCGAACGCCCGAGGGCGCGTTCTACTCGTGCGCGCGGCTGCCGGTGGACGACGCCAACGCGTTCGCGATCTTCCTGCTGCAGGATTTCGCGCTGGACGGCGAGACGGTCATGGTCGCGCCGCTCGACGGCTTCTACGCGACGCCCGGCCTCGGGCGCGACGAGGTGCGGATCGCCTACGTGCTCGAGGTGCCGCGCCTCGAGCGCGCCATGCGCATCCTCGCGGCCGCGCTCGCGGCGTACCCGGCGAAGGTGGGCTGACGCCGGAGCGCCGCCCTTCAGGCTCCCGCGGCCGGCGCCTGCGCCGGCCTTCCGGGGCGCTTCATCACGCGGGTGCGCCCGAGCAAGCGCTCGTTCGCCTGCTCGCTCGCCGACGGCCCGCGTGTCGCGCGACGGCCTGGACTTCATGCCTCCGGTCTTCGCCAGCAAGCGCTGAACGGACTTCGAGGAGCATCCGTCCGCCTCAGCGCGGCCTGGTAGGTTTCGCCTGCCCGCACCAGGCGCAGAAACTCCAAGCACCCAGCAGGTATCAACGGATGTGCAGTAGCGAATCCCTGGCCCATGCGGTTGCCCTTCCTGACGGCGCGAACAATGGACTGCACGCCGTTATGGTGCGAGGGCGCCTTGAAGCCGCCGGGTCAACTCCGCACGGCGGAGAGGACATCGATTGGGGGCCGGGAACATCGAAGGCCCCCGCCTTGCGCGAAAGGCCATGGATCGGTGCTTTCGACGACGCGGAGGCCTTCGTATTCCCTACCTTCGAAGGGAACTACGGCTAGTGCGGAAGCTTTGGATCGGGGTCACCCTCCCCACCGCCTCCCGCAGGGCAGGTGCCGGAGTAGGCAAGAACGATATTGAGGTTGGTGTAGGACTGACCGTCAACGTCCGGGGTCGTGATGCCCGTGCCGCCGCCGATGCAGATGTATCCGTTGCAGCAAGGCAAGTTGTTCGTGCAGTATCCGTTGTACGTGTTGCCGTACGTATTGAAGCACCAGTTGCCGGCCCATCCTCCCGGCACCAGGGGTGTGGCTTGGGTGTAGCTCCAGTACCCTGATCCATCCGTCGACGTGCAGGTCAGGATGCTGTTGTTGCTGTTGTTCGATCCACAGCTTGCTCCCAGCCGAAGCGCAACCGTCACGTTCACGCCGGCAACACCCTGGTTGTTGCAGTCGAGCACCCGACCGCTGAACGTAGTGGCGGCCCGGGCTGACGGTGACAAGGCGAAGCTGCCAAACAGGCAGAGCGCCGCGACGAGTCGAGTGAGAGAGTTCATGCCATTTCCTCCTTGTGTTGACGTTCGGGCACACCGTGCCCTGCGGCGGGGGAGAAGGAGTAAGGCGTACTGCAAATGAAACGGGCAAAAGCCAAACCTCGACACATGCCTGGGGTGCCACAAGCACATTCACAAGTCAATACTCTTCCTCGTCAACAACCGTGTTCGAGACTGGCTAGTGCGTCGATACTGTTCTTCGTCTCGCTCTGCATCCGGCTTGCACTCTGCTTCCGTATCCAAAGCTCCGTGCTGGGTGGAACGCTGGCTGCCGATTCACAGAGCTACTGGGATTGGGCGACACAGTTACTCCAGAGTTCCCGGCAGACCGGGCCGTTCTTCCTGGCACCCCTCTACCCCTATGCCCTCGCCGGGGTTCGGAGAGTGCTCGGAGACAGCTGGCTGGCGGTCGTATGCCTACAGGCGATTGGCGGAAGCCTGGGGGTCGCCCTGCTTGGTGACGTGGCGCGCAAGCTCTCCTCTCCGGTGATCGGCGGAGTCGTGGGGCTTGTCGTGGCCTGCTTCGCGCCGCTGATTCTGCATGACAACCTTATCCTGTCGGAGTCCTTGCTCTTCCTGCTTGGCGCCTGCTGGGTGTGGATTGCGACGTGGGACGCTGAGAATGGACGTCGCCTCGGCAAGTATGTGGTATTGGGAGTCCTGACTGGACTGCTCGCGATCGGAAGGGGAACTCAGCTTGTCCTACTCCTTGCCCTTCCCTTCGGCCTGAGCTCAAGAGCGTCCCGGCTTGCGGGAACGGCGCTCGCGGCGGTGGTCGCGCTGCTTGTTGTCGCCCCGGTGACGCTTCACAACTACCGTGCGTGTCACGAGCTCATACCCACGACATACAGCGCTGGGTACAACATGGCTGTTGGGTTTGGCCCTGGCGCCACCGGGGGCTTCGCACCGCCGACGGGTACCGGACTCACGATGCGGACGCCCGGAGCCGGACTCGTCGGAGGCGCAGAATGGGACGGGCGCGAAGAGATCCAGCGAAGAACGGGTCGGGCTCTCACGCCTCAGGAGAGTTCGCGATACTGGGGCAGCGTCGCGCTCGCGGCCATCCGGGAAGATCCTGTCCGGGCGCTCAGGCTTGCGGGTCTGAAGATCCTGATGCTGTTCAATCGTCACGAATATCCGCAGATCGAGAACCTCCACACCTATGAACAGCTGCTCGGTCCAGTGGGCCTGCCCAGCGAACTCGTCATCCCCCTGCTGGTCTGTCTCTCGGTGGTCGGGGCATTGGCTCGCGGCCAGGCGCCAGTGGTTCGGCTCCTGATCGCCGAGCTGCTGCTCCAGGTGAGCGTCCTCGTCCCCTTCTTCGTGACTGACCGTTACCGCCTTCACCTGATTCCACCTCTACTGAGTCTTGGTGCGGTGGGCGCCCAGGTACTCGTGGATTCGCTGCGGCGACATGACCGCCGGCAACTTCGTCGTGCGATTCCCGCATGCGTGGTCGGACTCGCGCTGTCGACCATGCCCCTTCCAAGCCTGGGACCAACGCGCGAGTCCTGGGGTATTGCGATGGACATCGGCGAACGAGCGTTTCGCGCGGGTCGCTATGATCTGGCGATCCAGCAGTTGGAGGACGCCGCGGAGATCGAGGCACGTTCCGGCCGGGGCTGGAGTCGCAGTACGGCAATGACCGCGCCGCTGACTGTGCATGCCATGACCCTCGGCCGGGCGCTACTCGAGTCGGGACAACCAGAGCGAGCACATGAGTGGTTTCTGCGGGCTCGAAGGTTGTCGCCGGGACTACCGGGGATTGCGGAGTGGATCGGACGCACGACGAAGCAGCGATCCGAGATGCTTCCACTCCGCGAGCGCGCGATCAGGGCGGCCCAGATGGGTCGGTATGCAGAGGCTGAGAGCCTGTTCGTTCGCATGAGCCGTGTGCCCGATCCAACGTTCTTCGCTTGGGGCGCCCTCGTGCGGCTCCAATGTCAGACCGGACGCGTCGGTGAAGCTCGCCAGTCGTTCGACGCTGCGGTTCGCTTGGGCTGGAGCGGATCCGCGAAGATGCTTCATGAGGCGCTTGTACTCGAGCTCGAGAATCACGACAGCGAAGCACGTCGCGTGCTCGCAAGGGTTGACGAGGCCGAGGTGCGCAGTGATCCCACGCTGAGCGACCTGAGGAGAGTCATTCGGGATCTGATGGACCGCCGTGCGGCCCGGCAGGTCGTGGAAGTCCCAGGTCAATGAACTGGAGTTCCCCCGGTTCGGTGGACGGGTGAACTCTGCGGTTGATCGGGGGGGCCGCGCGCTGCGCCTCTACCCGCGCTTCGTGGTCATCAACCGCAAGGCGAAGCCGCAGCGGAACCACGAGCGCGTCAACTGCGCCCGCGGCGACGCCGAGAACCGGATCAAGGAGCTGATCGACCTGAGTTCCGGAGCGTCACGGCCAGTTCGACCTCGAACTTCGAATTCATGAATAACCCGGGTTAGCGCCGGAGCACCGCCCCTCAGGCTCACGCGGCCGGCGCCTGCGCCGGCCTTCCGGGGCGCTTCAGCGCCACGTACAGTCCGCCGGCGACGAGGAAGCCGACGAACCAAGCGTAGTCGTACAGCGGGCGCAGCGGCGCGTACACGAGTCCGCCCCAGGCGAGCGCGCAGCCGGCGAGCGTCGAGATCACCGCCGGCAGGCTCCAGCCGCCGTATTCGCCCTTCGGCAGGTAGAGATCGGTCAGGCTGAGGTTCTTCTTCCGCACGATCCAGTAGTCGGCGATCAGCACGCCGGCGATCGAGCCGAGCCCGCCCGAGTAGCCGACGAGCCAGGCGAAGATGTAGCCCTTCGGGTCGGCCAGCAGCCGCCACGGCTGCATGGCGATGCCGAGCAGCCCGGTGATGAGCCCGCCGGTCTTGAACGAGATCCAGCGCGGCAGCGCGTTGGCGAAATCGTTGGCGGGCGAGACGACGTTGGCGGCGATGTTCACGGCCAGCGTCGCGATCACGACCGAGAACATCGCGAAGCCGACGACCAGCGGATCGGAGAAGCGTCCGACCAGTTTGACCGGATCCCAGATCGGCTCACCGTACAGGATGGCGCTCGCGCTGGTGATGAGCACGCCCATCGCCGCGAACAGGAACATGGTCGTGGGCAGCGCGACGGCCTGTCCGACCACCTGCTCGCGCTGGCTGCGTCCGAAGCGCGTGAAGTCGGGCATGTTCAGCGACAGCGTCGCCCAGAAGCCGATCATCGCGGTCAGCGACGGCACGAACACCGGCAGGAACTCGTGCAGCGTGTGGAACCTTCCGGGTTGCGAGAGCAGCGGCCCGAACCCGTGGGCCGCCTTCACCGCCCACACGAGCAGCACCGCGGTCACCACCAGCACGTAGGGCGCCGCCCAGTTCTCGACCACGCGCAGCACGCTCATGCCGCGGTAGATGATTCCGACGTTGAGTCCCCAGAAGAGCAGAAAGCTCAGCCACTCCGTGCCCGTGTGGCCGGCGAAGCCGGGACCGAGCAGGCCCTTCCAGCCGGGCACGACCACGACGAAGAACGTCTGCAGCGCCTCGCCGCCGATCCACGCCTGGATGCCGAACCAGCCGCAGGCGACGATGGCGCGCATCAGCGCCGGCAGGTTGGAGCCGGCGGTGCCGTAGGCGGCGCGCGCGAACACGGGGAAGGGGATGCCGTACTTCGTTCCCGGGTGGGAGTTCAGCAGGATGGGCACGAGCACGATCGTGTTGCCGAGCAGGATGGTGATGAGCGCCTGCCACCAGTTCATGCCCTGCGCCATGAGCCCCGACGCCAGCATGTAGGTCGGGATGCAGTGCGCCATCGAGATCCACAGCGCCGCGTAGTTGTAGGTCGTCCAGGTGCGCTGGTAGATCGGGACGGGGGCGAGGTCGCGGTTGTACAGCGGACTGCCGGCGATGACCGCTTCGTAGATGATCTCGACGCGGCCGTCGGGCAGCTCGCGCTGGTTCGACTGCATGCGGACCTCCGGAGGAAGAGCGCTCGCGGCGGCGCGCCCGGGCGCCCGCCGCCGGGTCGGATCAGCCGTGCAGGCCGCCGGGCACCTTGTCGGTGCCCTTCGCGATGCGGTCGTTCCAGCTCTCGAACGGCTTGCCGCGTGTGTCGTCCACCATGGTGATGCAGCCGGGCACCGGGCAGACGTGCGAGCACAGGTTGCAGCCGGTGCACTCGTCCCAGTCCACCCACGTCACCTTGATCCCGGTCTCCTTCGCACGCGCGTTGGCCGCTTCGCGCGACGGCGCGCGGTGGCCGGCGGGCAGCGGGTGCTCGCCGATGTGAATGCAGTTCACCGACGAGTCGCGGCAGGCGACCAGGCACAGGTCGCAGCCGATGCACTTCTTCGGGTCCACGGCGGCGGCGACTTTGTAGTTGAGGTCGAGATCGCCCCATTCGGAGTAGGCGGGCACGGCGAGGCCGCGCAGCTCGTTCACCGACTTCATGCCCTTCTCGTCGAGGAAGTTCGAGAGACCGTCGATCATGTCCCCGACGATGCGGAACCCGTAGTGCATCACCGCCGTGCACACCTGGACGCTCGTGCAGCCGAGGGCGATGAACTCCGCGGCGTCGCGCCAGGTGGCGATGCCGCCGATGCCCGAGATCGGCACGGAGACGCGCGGGTCGCGGGCGAGGGCCGCGACCATGTGCAGCGCGATGGGCTTGACCGCCGGCCCGCAGTAGCCGCCGTTGGTCGAGCGCGCGCCGACGACGGGGTGGGGCACCATGCGGTCGAGGTCCACGCCGACGATGCTCTTGATCGTGTTGATGAGGCTCAGGCCGTGCGCGCCGGCCTCGGCCGCCGCGACTCCGGGCACGGTGATGTCGCCGATGTTGGGCGTGAGCTTGACGAGCACCGGCAGCTTGGAGAACTCGACCGCCCAGCCCGCGACGATCTTGAGCACCTCGGGTTCCTGCCCGACCGCCGAGCCCATGCCGCGCTCGCACATGCCGTGCGGGCAGCCGAAGTTCAGCTCCAGCCCGTCGGCGCCCGTGTCCTCGACGCGGTGGATGATCTCGCGCCAGTCGTCCCTCGACTCGACCATCAGCGAGACGATCACCGCGTGCTTCGGGTAGCGCCGCTTGCACTCGCGGATCTCGCGCAGGTTCACCTCGAGCGGCCGGTCGGTGATGAGCTCGATGTTGCTGAAGCCGGCCATGCGCTCGTTGCCGACCGAGATCGCGCCGAAGCGGCTCGAGGTGTCCACGATCGGCTCGCCGAGCGTCTTCCAGACCGCGCCGCCCCAGCCGTGGTCGAACGCCCGCATGATCTGCTCGCCGGTGTTGGTCGGCGGGGCGCTCGCGAGCCAGAACGGATTCGGGGCGGAGATGCCGGCGAAGTTGATGGACAGGTCGGCCATGGGCCCTGGCTCCGTTCTATTCGTGCCCGGCGCGCATGGGCGAGCCGGTGCGGATCTCGATGCCGAGCGCCGCGCAGATGCCGCGCGCGGCGCGTTTGCCGTCCTGTACCGCGGTTACGACCAGCTCGCCGCCGCGCATGGCGTCGCCGCCGGCGAACACCTTGGGGTGGCCGGTCGCGCCGGTCTTCGCGTCGGCGACGAGCGACCCGCGTTCGTCGAGCCGCACGCCCGGGAAGCAGTCGGCGATCCGCCGCAGGCGCGCCTGGCCGATCGCGACGACGGCGAAGTCGCAGCGGTGCGTCTCACCGGACTGGAGCGCAACGCCCGTCAGCGCGCCCCTGTCGTCCCGCTCGAAGCGGACCGGCACCGCCTTCTCGGCGAGCACGACGCCCTCGAGCCGCGCGTGCTCCAGCTCGTGCGCGTAACCGCTCATGTCCTTCGTCGAGCGCCGGTACAGCATGGTCACCGACGGCACGCCCAGGCCGGCGAGCTCGCGGGCCACGTCAATGGCGGTGTTGCCGCCGCCGATCACGATCGCGCGCTGCACGCCGGCGAGCTGCTCACCGGCCCGCAGCTTCATCCGTTCGATCCAGTCCACCGCGCCGAGGACGCCGGGGCCGTCCTCGCCGGGCACGCCGAGCTTCGTGTCGGCGCCGAGGCCGGGCCCGAGGAACACCGCGTCGAACTCGCGCACCAGCGCCTCGGCGGTCGGCCCGGGCACGACCTCGACGCCGGTGCGGATTTCGACGCCGAGCGAGCGCACGAACTCCACCTCGGCGAGCGCGTCCTCGGCCGGCATCTTGTAGGGCGCGACCCCGGAGGTGTTGAGCCCGCCGGCGCGCGGCCGCTTCTCGTAGATCGTGACGGCGACGCCCTCGAGCGTCAGGTACGCGGCGCAGGCGAGCGACGCCGGCCCGGCGCCGACGCACGCGACGCGCCGGCCGTTGGCGGGCGCCCGCGAGAGCAGCGCGCCGGAGCGGCCGGCGCGCAGCGCGGACTCGGTCGCGTAGCGCTGGAGCCGGCCGATCAGGATGGGCGGGTCGCGGTGCCAGGCGTTGTAGACGCATGCCCCTTCGCACAGCACCTCGACGGGGCAGACGCGCGCGCACGAGTAGCCGAGCACGTTCGCCGACAGGATCGTGCGCGCGGCGCCGTTCACGTCGTCGTTGGCGATCCGGCGGATGAAGGTCGGCACGTCAATGCCGGTCGGGCAGGCCGCGATGCACGGCGCGTCGTGGCAGTACAGGCAGCGGTTCGCCTCGACGACCGCCTCGGCCGGCGTGAACAGGGGCTTGGCGTCGGGCAGGGCGCGTTCGAGGCGGTCTTCCGGAAGCGGCGGCGGCGTGGGATTCACGCGCGGTCCTTTCGGTGAGGGGCGGATCGCGGGAGCCGCCCGAAAACCGCGGCCGTCACGCGCGGGCCTCCCGATCCGGAGCGAAGTGCGAGGGTTTGCGCGCGATGAAACGGCCCGCGCCGCGCGTGGTCGTGAGCCGGCTGCCGTCCCAGACGGTGCGGCCGCCGGAAATCGTGCGCGCGATGCGGCCCCGCACCGGGAACCCTTCGAACACGCTGCGGTCGGCGTTCGAATGGTGCGTCCGCGCGCTCAGCTCGCGTTCGCCCTCGGGGTCGAGCAGGACGATGTCCGCGTCCATGCCGACCGCGATCGCCCCCTTCTTCGCCAGCCCGAAGATGCGGGCCGGGGCGGCGCTGCCCAGCTCGACCAGCCGCTGTAGGTCGAAGTGCCCGCCGCGGACGCCGTGCGTGTAAAGGAGCAGCAGGCGGTCCTCGATGCCGGCGGCGCCGTTGGGGATCTTCGTGAAGTCGCCGACGCCCGCTTTCTTCTGCTCGTGCGTGAACGGGCAGTGGTCCGTGCCGACCGAGTCGAGCATGCGGTTCGACAGCCCGCTCCACAGCGCGTGGTGATGGCCGAGGTGCGCGGGCCGGATCGGCGGGCTCATGACGAACGCCGAGCCGCCGAAGTCGGGCTGATCGAACACCGAGTCGTCGAGCAGCAGGTACTGCGGGCAGGTCTCGCCGTAGCAGCGCTGCCCGGCCAGCTTCGCGCGCTCGAGCGCGCGCACCGACTCGCGACAGGTCATGTGCACGATGTACGCGGTCGCGCCGTGCAGGCGGGCCATCGCCAGCGCCCGCCCGGTGGCTTCGCCCTCGACGAGGCTCGGGCGCGACACCGGATGGAACTCGGGGCCCGTGCATCCCTTCGCGAGCAGCTCGCGCTGCAGGTGCCAGACCGCGTCGCCGTTCTCGGCGTGCACCGTGACGACGGCGCCGAGCTTCGCGGCCTCGCGCATGACGCAGTAGAGCGCGGCGTCGTCCACCATGATCGCGCCCTTGTAGGCCATGAACACCTTGAAGCTGGTGATGCCGTGCTCCTGCACGACCGCGCGCATCTCGTCGGCGCTGTTGTCGCCCCACGAGGTGATCGCCATGTGGTAGGTGTGGTCCACGGCCGCCTTCGCCGACTTCCGCCGCCAGGCCGCGAGCGCCGTGAGCATGGACTCGCCCGGCGCGGGAATGCAGAAGTCTATGAAGCAGGTCGTGCCGCCCGCCGCGCCCGAGGCTCCGCCGACTTCGAAATCGTCGGCGCTCACCGTGCCCATGAAGGGCAGCTCCATGTGCACGTGCGGATCAATGAAGCCCGGCAGGACCAGCTGCCCCGCGGCGTCCACGGTTTCGTCGCCGGTCCGGGGCTCGAGCCGGCCGGCCAGGTCGGTGATGACGCCGCCGTCCACCCGCACGTCCGCCATGAAGCGTTCGCCGGCGTTCACGACCTCGCCGTTGCGAATCAGGAGACCCATGCTGCCACCTCCGATGAGGAGGCCGCGGTCACCGGGCGGCGGACGGCCCGGCTCCGGTCCTCGCGAACTCCGTATGGCTCGAAGCCGGCCAAGTCGGGGCTCGCGGGACCCGTGTCTCCCGGCAGTCTGGCGTCGCTGCCGTGCGCGTGCGCCGTGATGCGGGCGCATCGCCTTGTCCACGGCCCCGATACGGGGCGGGGACGATGCGCAGCATACACCGGCGGGGCGTCACCCGCGCACGGGAAATCCGCGCCCGGCCGCGCCCTCAGAGCTCGACCAGTTCGCCGTACGTCTCGGGGCGCCGGTCGCGGAAGAACTGCCAGGTGGCGCGCACCTCCTCGATCAGATCGAGGTCCATCTCGGCGACGACGAGCGCGTCGTCGTTCTCGTTCGCCTGCGCGAGGAAGTTGCCGCGCGGGTCCACGAAGTACGACGAGCCGTAGAACTTGCCGACGTTCCACGGCGGCTCGGTGCCGACGCGGTTGATGGCGCCGACGAAGTAGCCGTTGGCGACGGCGTGCGCCGGCTGTTCGAGCTTCCACAGGTACTGCGACAGGCCCGCCGCCGTGGCGCTCGGGTTGAAGACGATCTCGGCGCCGTTCAGGCCCAGCGCACGCGCGCCTTCGGGAAAGTGGCGGTCGTAGCAGATGTACACGCCGACCTTCGCGTAGCGCGTCTGGAAGACCGGGTAGCCGAGGTTGCCGGGCTTGAAGAAGAACTTCTCCCAGAACCCGCTGGTGTGCGGGATGTGGTTCTTGCGGTACTTGCCGAGGTAGCTCCCGTCGGCGTCGTAGACGGCCGCGGTGTTGTAGAGGACCCCCGGCATGTCCTTCTCGTACACCGGCACGACGACCGCCATCTTGTGCTTCGCGGCGATTTTCGCGACGGCGTCGGTCGTGGGCCCCGGAACGATCTCGGCCGCTTCGTACCAGCGCTTGTCCTGCCCCGGGCAGAAGTACGGGCCGTTGAAGATCTCCTGCAGGCAGAGGATCTGCACGCCCTTCCTGCCGGCCTCCTCGATGAGCGGCACGTGCTTGTCGAACATCGCCTGCTTGATCTTTTCGACGGGCTGCGATTCGTCGTTGAGCGGGTTGGCGCACTGAATCAGGCCGCCGATGAGCTTGCGGGGCATGGGAGTCTCCTGTTGGACATCACTCGAACGAGGTCACGGACGAAGCCTCTCACAAGACCTCGCGTCATTGAACTCCCGCCGGTTCGGCGTTTCCACCCGCGGGAAGGTTCCCCGGAGCCGAGACGGCCGCCGTCGTGTCGCGCTCGCAGCAGGTGACCCAGCCGCCGTTCCTCGGGCGGGTGCTGACCGCGCCCACGACCAGGCCGAGCGCGGCCGCGCCGAGCAGGATGCCTCCCGCGCGTGAATCCTGCTTCTGATACGCAAGGAGGCTTCCCAGCGCCCCGCCAAGGCTCGCAAGGAGGGCGATGGGCAGGCCGATCGCGAGGCCCACGAACGTTCCGGTCGCCGCGGCTTCGCCGGAGGTCGCGACGTTTCGCACCTCGACCTTCGAGATGTCGGCCCAGGCGACGAGCGTGTCGGTCGCGGGCCAGGGCTCGCTCAGCCCGCCTGATCCGCCGAATGCATGCGGAGTCCGGAACCGGACGCCCGGGTCCTCCAGCGCGACGTGGTCGGTCTCGACCGCACGGCCCGGAAGGTGCAGGCGCACGTGCCTCGCGTTGGCGCTGCACGCGCGCACGAGGTCGATCCAGTGGCGCTCCTCGCTCGTGCGAAGCGCGGAACGCTCCGGCGCGGGTGCGGCGCTGTCCGCTTTCGTGGAAGCGCTGTCGGCCGGCTGCGCGTATGCGCGCAGCGGCGCGAGCGCGAGCATCGCGACCAGGGCATGTGTCACGAGCGCGGCCGACTCGTTCAGGCGGGGCGGGTTCATGGGTAGAGCGGCCTCCATTCGGGATGGACGAAACCGATGAGCGCGCCGAGTCCCGCCATGCCGAGGCCGGCGGCGGCGGCGACGACCACGACGAAATGGTCGTCTGGCTCGGAGAGGTTCGGCCCCAGCGTCGCGACCGCGCCGGCGCCGACAGCACCGCCGATGAGGGCGCCGACCAGCAGACCCCGGGCGGCGCGGGGACGGGCGAGCGAGAGCGATTCGACTTCCGACCACGGCAGGATGCGTTCGGGTTCCGACGGGCCGGGGTCGTTCAGAACGACGAGCGCCGGACGACCCTCGGGATGGTCCACGCGGATGCCGTCGGCGCGCAACTCGACGCGGTGCAGGACCCTCGTCGCGGTGCGGGTGACGATCCGGACCTGCCGCGCCGAATCGCACGACGACTGCAGGCGAAGGCGCGTGAGCGAATCGGGAGGCGCGATCGCGCACGCGATGCCGGGCACGCTCATCACGAGCGCCGCGAACGCCGCCGCGCGCCGGAGCACATGCGGTCCGTCCCGTGCCGCGCAGGTCGTCGAGGTTCGGTTCGGAAGCATCACGGGAGGGTGTCCTCCATGCCCGGTGGGTGGTGGATCGCGCCGGGGCGCCGGCGCGCGATGGCGCAGCGCAGGCTGCGCCTTGCCGCGCCGAACGGAATCAACGCCGCGGACGCCGCCGGACCGACGCCCGGATACCGGCGCGGGAACCCTACACCCCGGCGCGGCGGGCCGGGCACGAAATCCTGTCCTCGTGCCCGCCGCGCCCTGCAGCGCGATCCGGGCAGGAGGCTCGCCCGCATGCGCGACCGAGCGGCGGACGGGCACCCGGCAGGAACCGCCGGGGCTCCGCCCGGCCCGGGCGGTTCCGCGCTTACTTCTCGCGGGGCCGAGACGCGGTGAAGTAGTGTCGGCGCCCTGACCTTCGCCCGAGCCGGCCGACCGTTCACCGGAGAAACCCGCATGAGCGCGCAGAGCCCCGCACCACCGTTCGTTCCCTACATCGCGCCGGAAACCTCGCTGCGCGAGTTCACCTGGCGCGGGGTGCTGGTCGGCAGCCTGCTCGGCGTGGTCTTCGGGGCGTCGTCGCTCTACCTGGTGCTCAAGGTCGGGCTCACGGTCAGCGCCTCGATCCCGGTGGCGGTCATTTCCATCACCTTCTTCAAGGCGCTGACGCTTTTCCGGGTCAAGGACGCGACGATCCTCGAGAACAACATCGTCCAGACGGCCGGCTCGGCGGGCGAGTCCATCGCCTTCGGGCTCGGGGTCACGATGCCGGCGATCCTGATCCTGGGCTACGACCTCGAGCTGACGCGCGTCGCGCTCGTCGCGGTGCTGGGCGGACTGCTCGGGATCCTGATGATGATCCCGCTGCGGCGCGCGCTGATCGTCAAGCAGCACGGCCGGCTCAAGTACCCCGAGGGCACCGCCTGCGCCGAAGTGCTCAAGGCGGGCGCCTCGGCCGAGTCGCGCGACGCGGCATCGGCCGAGGCGAAGGCCGAGGCGGCGAAGTCCGGCGCGCACGGCATCAGCGCGAAGACGATCTTCACCGGCTTCGGCATCGGGCTCGCGTACAAGTCGGCGATGTCGGCGTTCAAGCTGTGGAAGGACACGCCCGAGAAGGTGTTCGGCAAACCGTACGCGGCCGGCTCGGTGGCGGCCGAGATCTCGCCCGAGCTGCTCGGGGTCGGCTACATCATCGGCCCGAAGATCTCGGCGGTGATGTGCGGCGGCGGCGTGCTCGCCTACCTCGTGCTCATCCCGCTCATCAAGTTCTTCGGCGGCGGGCTGCTCGAGCCGCTCGCCCCGGGCACGAAGCTCATCTCCGAGATGGGCCCGAACGAGATCCGCGGCGCCTACGTCCTGTACATCGGCGCCGGCGCGGTCGCGGCGGGCGGCATCATTTCGCTGTTCCGCTCGCTGCCGCTCATCTGGCACGGGCTGCGCGAGGGGCTGAAGGACGTCGGCGGCGCGAAGGGGCCGGGCGCGCAGGTGAGCCGTGTCGAGCGCGACCTGAGCATGAAGTTCGTGCTCGTCGGCTGCGCGCTGCTGGTGCTCGCCATCCTGCTGTCTCCTTCGCTGCACATGAACCTGATCGGCGCGCTGCTGATCGTGCTGTTCGGCTTCCTGTTCGTGACCGTGTCGAGCCGGCTGACGGGCGAGATCGGATCGTCGTCGAATCCGATCTCGGGCATGACCGTGGCGACACTGCTGCTCACCTGCCTCATCTTCCTGCTCGTCGGCTGGACCGGGCAGCGCTGGTACGTCACCGCCCTGTCGGTGGGCGGCATCGTCTGCATCGCCGCCTCCAACGGCGGCACGACCTCGCAGGACCTGAAGACCGGCTTCCTCGTCGGGGCCACTCCGAGGTACCAGCAGATCGCGATCCTGGTCGGCGCGCTGCTGTCGGCGGTGGTGCTCGGCCCGATCCTGCTCAAGCTGAACGACGCGGCCACCGTCTACGTGCCGGCGTCCCAGGTGACGTCGGGAACGCTCGTGGCGGACGTCTCGAAGCTGACCGCGAAGCGCGAGGCGATCCGCGGCGAGCAGGCGCACGAGGACACGAAGACCTACCGCGTGTGGCACCGCGTGGACGACCGCGGCGGGCCTCCGGGCAAGTACCTGGTGGACGACTCGGGGCATCCGGTCTGGTACGTGGACCCGGGCATCAACGGCACCATCACGCGGCGCCCCGACGGCAGCACGGTGCGCAAGTTCGACGCGCCCAAGGCGACGCTGATGAGCTACATCATCAAGGGCATCCTCGACCGGCACCTGCCGTGGGGCCTGGTGTTGTTCGGGGTGATGATCGCGGTCGTCCTCGAGCTGTCCGGCATTCCGTCGCTGGCGTTCGCGGTCGGCGTCTACCTGCCGATCTCCTCCTCGTCGCCCATCCTGATCGGCGGGATGGTGCGCTGGCTGGTGGATCGCGCGCAGCGTGGGAAGCTCGCGCACCTGGCGCTGAGCGAGGCGGAGCTGCAGGCCGAAGGCGACAAGAGCCCCGGCGTGCTCATGGCTTCGGGCTACATCGCCGGCGGCGCGATCGCCGGCATCGTCATCGCCTACATGGCCGGCGCGCTGAGCCACGTGGACCAGGCGCTGTCGGAGTGGTCGGCCGCGCACAACCCGTTCTACGCCGGCGCGAAGGCCGACGTGCTGGCGCTGCTGCCGTTCGCCGCGCTGACGGCGCTGCTGCTGGCGACGGGGCTGGGGCGCGGGAAGACGCGCGGAACGGCCGATGGACGCTGACGGGAGCGGAACCGCGGCCCTCGCGAAGGGCATCCTCGAACTGCTGCGCGAAGCCTACGAGGGCGGGCGCCCGGGCGCGGGCACCGGCTTCGTCGAGAACACGCGGGCCGACGGCAGCGGGAACGGCGGACTGTTCGCGACGCTCGAGTCGCTGACCGCCGAGCAGGCTTCGCGCCCGATGGCGCACGGCACGAGCGTCGCCGCACATGCCTCGCACCTCGCGTACAGCCTCGAGGTGACGCTGCGCTGGCTGAACGGCGACCGCGGGCCGTTCGACTGGCTCGGCAGCTTCGAGCCGCGCGTCGTGGACGAACCGGGCTGGCGGGCCGCACGCGCTCGCATGCGCACGGCCTACGACGCCTTCGTCGCGTGGGCCGGCGGCCGCACCGAATGGGACGAGCATTCCGCCGGCGGGATCGCTGCCGGACTGGCGCACTCGGCGTACCACCTGGGCGCCATCCGTCAGATCGCGAAGCTGTCGCGATGAAAGCCGGCCGGACGCGCCCGGTCCGGGACCGCCTGGCGCACGCCGCGGCGCTCGCCTCCGGCGCGTTGCTGACGTTCGCCCTCGCGCGCTTCGCGGGCGAAGCCGCGCCCGCGCGCGCCGCGGCTCCCGCCGCGGGCACGGTGCTGCGCGAGGCGGTCGCGAGCGACGAGCCGGGCCGCACGCAGCGCAACGTCCGCATCTGGCTGCCGCCCGGCTACGATTCGCCCGCGGCCGTGAACCGCCGCTATCCGGTCGTGTTCCTGCTGCACGGCTGGCCGGGCTCGGACGGCAACTGGATGGAACTGGGTCACGCGCCCGAGATCGCCGATTCGCTCGCCGCGTCGGGCGCCATTCCCGAGGTGATCCTCGTCTTTCCGAACGGCAACGGCACGGGGCTCCTCGGGCGTTCGTACTGGATCGACTCCTACGACGGCCGCTGCCGGCTCGAGACGTGGCTCACGCGCACGCTGGTGCCGTGGGTGGACGGCCGCTTCCGCACGCGGCGCGAGCCGTCGGCGCGGGCGATCATCGGGCTGTCCGACGGCGCGAACGCGGCGTTCGACCTGTCGCTGCGCCACCCGGACCTGTTCGGCGCGGCCGCGGGCCACAGCGGCGACTACGTGCTCGAGAAGACGTTCGGCTGCGGCGCCATCTACGGCCCCGATCCCGGCGCGGACTCGATCCTGGCCGCGCACAGTCCCGCGCTCTACATCGGGCGGGTCGCGGACGTCGCGCGCCGGCTGCGCCTGTACGTGGACTGCGGCACCGGCGACGAGTCCATTTCGCTCACGCGCGCGTTCCACGCCAGGCTCGACTCGCTGCACATCGCGCACGAGTACCACGAGTTTCCGGGCTCGCACTCGTGGAGCTACTGGCGCCAGCACCTGCACCAGTCGCTGGTCGCGGTGACGGCCGGAATGCGCTGAACCCCCGGCTCGCGGACGGGCGAAGGCCCGGGCGATCCCCCGCCCGGGCCTTCGTGCGACGGTCGCGCGACCGTCAGGCCTGGTGGCTGTCGTGTGCCGCCACGACCTTCTCCATCGGGCGGCTCATCAGGAACAGCACGACGCCGGCCGCGACGCCGATGCCGGCCAGCATCAGGAAGAAGTGCGTCTTCGGCATCTTCGTGTAGAACGTGCCGAGATAGCCGGTCATGTAGTTGCCGATGAAGTTCGCGAGGAACCACACGCCCATCATCATGGACACGATGCGCGCGGGCGAGACCTTGGTCACGAACGACAGGCCGATCGGTGAGAGGTAGAGCTCGCCGAGCGTGAACACCGCGGTCGAGCCGGCGAGCCACAGGATGCTGCGGCGGGCGTCGGGCGCCATGCCGTTCGAGGCCGCGATCATGACGAGGAAACCGAGCCCCAGCAGGATGCAGCCGAGCGCCATCTTGGTCAGGCTCGTCGGCTCCTGCTTCTTCTTCGCCTGCTGCGCCCAGAACCAGGTCAGGGCCGGAGTGAAGAACCAGATCATGAAGGGGTTGAACGCCTGATACCAGGTCGAGGGCAGGGTGAAGCCGAAGATCGTCGGCCAGTGCGTGTTCTGGTCGGCCCAGACCTGCATGGTGTTGCCCTGCTGCTCGTACACGGCCCAGAACGCCGCGACGATCACGCACGCGACCACGATCGCGATGACGCGCGGCTTCTCGTCGCCCGGCAGGCGGACGATCCAGCCGATCGCCGAGACCACCGCGAGGATGGCGAGCGTGAGCGGGATCCAGGTGGGCAGCGTGAGCAGGAAGAGCAGCGCCAGGACGCCGACCGGCACGCCCACCAGATAGCCCACGAGCCCGATCAGCGGCGCGGTCGTGGACTGCGTCGGCGGCGGCTCGACGGGCAGCAGCTTCTGGTTCATGACGTAGAAGATCACGCCGAGCACCATGCCCACGCCGGCGGAGCCGAAGCCCCAGTTCCAACCGACCTTCTGCCCGAGCGTGCCGCAGACGAGCGGCGCGAGGAACGCGCCGACGTTGATGCCGACGTAGAAGATCGAGAACGCGCTGTCGCGCAGCCGGTCGCCGGGGGCGTAGAGCGCGCCCACCTGCGTCGAGATGTTGGGCTTGAAGCAGCCGTTGCCGAGGATGAGCATCAGCAGCCCGGGGAAGAACAGGTTCGGCGCCATCAGCAGGAACTGGCCGATGGCCATGATGACGCCGCCGATGATCACCGACTTGCGCCGGCCGATCAGCTTGTCCGCCATCAGGCCGCCGAACAGCGGCGTCAGGTAGACGAGGCCCGTGTACAGCCCGTAGATCCACGACTGCAGCGGCTGCGGCGTCCACGCGGCGTGGAACAGGTTCTGGAACACGCCGCTCACGAAGTTGAAGCCGAGCACCTCGCGGCCGACTTCCGGCTTCACGAACAGGAAGTTGAGCATGTACAGCGCGAGCAGGGACCGCATGCCGTAATAGCTCATGCGCTCCCACATCTCGGTCAGGAACAGCACGAACAGCCCTCGCGGGTGTCCGAGCCATTTGCCGCCATCACGGGGTGCGGCCGTGGCCAGCGTGGCGTTCGACATTCGGGATCTCCTCCGCCGGGATCGGGGTGGGAAACGCGACGCGGCAGGATAGTCCCGTGAGGGTGACGACCGCCACCGGCGGCGTCACGAACGCGGGCGACGGCGCGCCGGTCGCGCTTGCCGCCGCGGCGCGCGCGGCACTAGCTTTCGCGGGTTCCCGCTTCGCCCCGCCGGCCCGAACCCCCGGATGCCCCCCATGAAGACCCTGCTGAAGACCTCGGCGCTCGAGCGCTTCCTGCGCTACGTGACCTACGACACCCAGTCCGATCCCGACTCGGCGAGCGTGCCCAGCACCGCAAAGCAGCTCGTCCTGCTCGATGCGCTCGTCGCCGAGCTGAAGGCGCTGGGCCTCGCCGACGCGACACGCGACGAGTTCGGCATCGTCATGGCGACGCTGCCCGCGAACACGAAGAAGTCCGGGGTGCCGGTGATCGGCCTGCTCGCGCACGTGGACACCTCGCCCGAGATGAGCGGCGCCGGCGTCAAGCCGATCGTCCACCGCGCCTACGACGGCGGCGACCTCGCGCTGCCCGACGATCCCGCCGCCGTCATTCGCGCCGCGGACAACCCCGACCTCGCCGGCAAGCGGGGAGAGGACATCGTCACCGCCTCCGGCAGGACGCTTCTCGGCGCCGACGACAAGTCGGGCGTCGCGGTGATCATGGCGCTGCTCCAGCACCTCACCGAGCATCCCGAGATCGCGCACGGCACGCTGCGCGTCTCGTTCACGCCCGACGAGGAGGTCGGCCGGGGAGTGCGCAAGTTCGACATCCAGCGCTTCGGCGCGCACTGCGCGTACACCCTCGACGGCGCGGCGCTCGGCACCTACGAGGCCGAGACGTTCTCGGCCGACTCGATGAACGTGACCTTCCAGGGCTTCAACACGCATCCCGGCTTCGCGACCGGCAGGATGGTGAGCGCCATCAAGGTCGCGGCGGACTTCGTGAACCGCCTGCCCAAGGACGGCCTCGCGCCCGAGACCACCGCGGGCCGCGACGGCTTCGTGCACCCGCACGCCGTCGAGGCGTCGGTGGACCGCACGACCGTCAAGTTCATCATCCGCGACTTCGTCACCGCCGGGCTCGCGCAGAAGGAGTCGCTCGTCGAGAAGCTGGCGCGGCAGACCGTCGCCGACTGGCCCGGCTCGAGCGCGGCCGTCGAGGTCAAGCCCACCTATCGCAACATGCGCGAGGTGCTGGACCGCCACCCCGACGTGGTCGCCAACGCCCGCGAAGCCATCCGCCGCGCCGGCCTCGAACCCGTGGCCACCGCGATTCGCGGCGGCACCGACGGCTCGATCCTCTCGGAGATGGGCCTTCCGACCCCCAACCTCTTCACCGGCCAGCACAACTTCCACTCGCGCCTCGAGTGGATCAGCGCCCAGGACCTCGAACGCTCCGTCGAGACCTGCCTCGAACTCGTGAAGATCTGGGAGGAGCAGGCGTAGCTCAAGCGATCGAGCCCGGCGTCCGGCTTGTCAACACAAGCCGCGTTCGCTTCAGTGCGAAGCGCCCTCGAACGCCGCGTTGCCCGACGAGTGCCCCGGGAAATAGCTCGCCTTCGGGTCGCAGCGCATCTTCGCCGTGCAGACCGCCATCGTCGCCTCGCCGACGCCCGTCACGATCAGCTTGAGCTTGCCCGGATAGGTCGTGATGTCGCCCGCCGCCATGACGCCGGGAATGTTCGTTTCCATCTGCTGGTTCACCACCAGCGAGAGCTTCTCGATCGTCAGCCCCCAGGTGCGGATTGGTCCCAGGTTGGCGAGAAAGCCGAAGTTGACCACCACGTCGTCCACCTCGAGCGTCGTCTCCGCCTTCGTGCGGTTGTCGAACACCACCGCCTTCCAGATGCGGCCGTCCGGCCCCTCGACCAGGTCCTTGAGCTCGTGGAAGAGCACCACCCGCGCCGTCGAGGCGTGCAACTTCCGCACGCTGTCCTCGTGGGCGCGGAACGAGTCGCGGCGGTGGATGAGCGTCACCTCGCTCGCGATCTCCTCCAGGTGCAGCGCCCAGTCCACCGCCGAGTCGCCGCCGCCCACGACCAGGATGCGGCGGCCGCGGAAGCGTTCGAGGTTCGGGATCACGTAGTGCAGGCCCCTGCCTTCGAAGCGCGCGTGCTCCGGCCGGTCCAGCTTCTTCGGCGCGAACGCCCCGACGCCCGCCGTGATGATGACCGTCCGCGTGCGGTGGGTGCGGCCCGTCTCGGTGCCCAGTTCGAAGCCGCCCTCGACCGGCGTCAGAGTCGTGACCTTCTCCTCGAGGCAGATCGTCGGCGAGAACTGCTCGGCCTGCGCCGCCATCTCGCGCACCAGGTCGCGCGCCAGCACCTTCGGAAAGCCGGCCATGTCGAAGATGTACTTGTCCGGGTAGAGCGCCGAGAGCTGCCCGCCGAGTTCGGCGAGGCTGTCCACCAGCTTCGTGCGCATGCCGCGCATGCCGGCATAGAACGCGGCGAACAGGCCGACGGGCCCCGCACCGATGATGGTGACGTCGAACAGCTCGTCAACGGGGACGGCGGCGGGCTTGTCGTGGTTCATGGGACTCCCGTGGCTCGCTGGTTCGTGCGGTCGCGCCTTCCGCGCGGGACGTGAATGGCGCGGCAGTGTTCCAAAGCCCGGCGCGCGCGGCAAGCACCGATCGCGGCCACGCGCCCGGTCTCGCGACGGCGCGGGGGACGGTCGCCGGGGCCCCGACGGACGCGCGTGCGCCGGGGCGACGAACGCCGTCCGCACGCCGCAATTTCCGCTGGCCCCCGCGCCGGCTTTCCCGCACTCTCGGCGCTTCGCGCCGCGCCAGACCCAACACCGGAGGCTCCATGCGCAGAACCGCTCTCGCATTCCTCGCCGTCGCCGCGCTCGTGCTGACGTTCGCCCTCGGGCAGGGACCGCAGCGCGCGGATGCCCAGGGCCCGCCGCAGGGAGGACCGCCCCCCGTCGGCATGACCGGGATGCCCGTGGACAGCTTCGCCGCCGAACGCGACAGCATGATCAAGGTCATCCTCGCGGACCTCGGCGACCGCAGGAGCGCCCCGGCCGAGAGCGTGTTCAAGAACATCAAGAACATGCAGGGCGTGCCGGCCGAGCGGCTGCTCGGAGCCATGAACGGCTTTTCGCGCTCGCTGGGCGTGAGCTGCCGCTTCTGCCACGTCCCCGGCCACTGGAAGGACGAGGACAAGAAGCCCAAGGAAATCGCGCGCCAGATGATGAAGATGAGCGGCGCGATCAACGAGGACTACCTCGCCAAGATGGACTTCGGCGGGGACGACAAGCCGCACGTCGGCTGCATGACGTGCCACCGGGGCGAGAAGGAGCCCATGGCCGCCATGCGGCGGGCGATGCGCCGCGGCGGACCGGGCGGACCGGGCGGACCGCCTCCCGGCGATCGCCACTGAAACACGCGTAACGAAGCAGCGGCGCCACACGGCGCGGGAACCGCGCGGGTGCTACATTCCCCGCGCGGTTTCTTCGTCAGCGCCCGCGCGGCCCCCGGCACTCGAAAGAAGGAAGAATCCATGGCTTCGGTCCTCGACGTCGTCCTGCTCCTCGCCCTGCCCGCCTCGGGCAAGTCCGAAGTCCGGCGCTACCTGGCCAGCCTGACGCCCGCCCAGTGCGAGGGCGAAATGCACCTCGGGCCCACCGTGCAGCTCGACGACTACCCGTACGTGCACATGATGCGGCGCGTCAGCCAGGAGCTGCGCAAGCGCGGGCACGACGGCGTGTTCTTCGACTCCGACGACCTGCCCATGAAGCAGCCGCTCGACTGGGGCACGCTGATCGAGCTGCTCAATGGCGACTTCGCCGACCTGCTCGAGCGGCGCCGCCCGGCGCCCGCTTCGGCCGCGGCCTGGCTGCTCGACCGCTACGACGCCGCGCGCGCGGCGGTCGGCGCCGAGCCCGCCTTCGCGGCGCTGCCTGCACCGCTGCGCGCCGAGCTGATCGCCGCGCTCGAAAAGGAAGCCGCGGAGCTGCTGCGCGACAAGAACGCCGGCATTCCCGACTCGCTCGAGGGGCGCACGATCGTGATCGAGGCCGCGCGCGGCGGCCCCGACGGCTCGACGCCGCCGCTGCCGGCGCCGCTCGGCTACCAGTACTCGCTGGCCCGGTTCAGCGACGCCGTGCTGTCGCGCGCCTCCATCCTGTACGTGTGGGTGACGCCCGAGGAGTCGCGGCGCAAGAACCACGAGCGCACCGATCCGAACGACCCGGGCTCGATCCTCCACCACGGCGTGCCCATGGCCGTGATGCTCGGCGACTACGGCTGCGACGACATGGAGCACCTCATCCGCAACTCCGGCCGCCCCGACTCGGTCCGGGTCGAGACGCGCGGCAGGACGTACTACCTGCCGGTCGCGCGCTTCGACAACCGCGTGGACAAGACCTCGTTCGTGCGCGCCGAGCGCGATCAGTGGAAGCCCGCCGACGTCGCCGCGCTGCACTCCGGCCTGTCCGAGGCGCTGGGCCGACTCGCGCGCGTGGTGGCCGCCGGTTGAGCGCCGCTTCGCCGGCGCCGACGGGGAAGAGGAGCCCATGACGCACCGCAGGAAGCTCGCGATCCTGGTCGGCGGGGGACCCGCCCCCGGAATCAACAGCGTCATCGCGGCCGCGACGATCCGCGCGCTGCTCGAGGGCGTGGACGTTCTCGGCATCGAGGACGGCTTCGAATGGATCATGCGCGGCAACGTGGATCACGTCCGCCCGCTCACCATTGACGCCATCTCGCGCATCCACTTTCGCGGCGGCTCGCACATCGGCATCTCGCGCGCCAACCCCACGCGGGATCCCGAGCTGCTCGAGAACGCCGTGCTCTCGCTGCTCCGGCTGGGCGTCACGGATCTGATCACGATCGGCGGCGACGACACCGCCCTCTCGGCGATGAAGCTGGAGGAGAAGGCGGCCGGCCGCATTGACGTGGTGCACGTGCCCAAGTCCATTGACAACGACCTCGACCTGCCGTCGTACGTGGACACGTTCGGCTACCAGACCGCGCGGCACATCGGCGTCGAGCTCGTGAAGAACATCATGGTGGACGCCAAGACGACCTCGCGCTGGTACTTCATCATCGCGATGGGCCGCAAGGCCGGCCACCTCGCGCTCGGCATCGGCAAGGCGGCGGGCGCGACGCTGACGCTCGTGCCCGAGGAGTTCCCGTCCCAGCCGATCCGACTGAAGGTGCTGGTGGACACGCTGGTCTGCTCGATCATCAAGCGGCGCGCCTACGGCCGGCGCGACGGCGTCGCGGTGATCGCAGAGGGCGTCGTGCTGAGCATCGACCCGAGGGACTTCGAGGGCTTCGAGGACGTCGAACGCGACGCGCACGGCCACGTGCGGATCGCCGAGGTGAACATCGGCGAGATGCTCAAGCGCGCCGTGCAGAAGCGGCTCGCGGAGTTCGGCCTCTCGGCCACCATCGTCGAGAAGAACATCGGCTACGAGCTGCGCTGCGCGGACCCGGTGCCGCAGGACATGGAATACACGCGCGACCTGGGCTACTGCGCCGCCAAGTACCTGCTCGAGGGCGGCAACTCGGTTCTGGTCTCGATCCAGTCGGGACAGTTCGTGCCGATCCCGTTCAAGGACCTGTTCGACCCCGTCTCCGGCCGGGCCCGCACGCGCGTCGTGGACATCCACTCGACGCGCTACGCGATCGCTCGCCGCTACATGATCCGCCTGCGCCGCGACGATTTCGCGGACGAGCACGAGCTGGCGCGCTTCGCCGCGACCGCGAAGCTGTCGCTCGAGGAGTTCCGCGAGCAGTTCGAGTACCTGATCCAGGACGAGCCGCCGGGGATCCACCTGTTCGACCAGAACCTGGCGAAGGCCCTGCGCGAATCGAGCGCCGCCCGCGCCGCCGCCGGCGCCCCCTCGGCCGCGGCGTCGGCGGCCAAGGGCGGGGACTAGGCGCCGGGAACGCGGCGGGCCGCCCGCCGTCCCGCGTCACCCCGCGGGCTGCTGCTGCGTCAGGCAGTGGATCGCGCCGAGGCCCCAGATGAGTTCGTGGCAGTCGATGCCGACGACGTGGTGTCGCGGCAGGGCCTTCGCCAGCGTCGCCAGCGCGACGCGTTCGCTGCGCCGGTCGCGGAACGTGGGCACGAGCACGGCGCCGTTCACGAACAGGAAGTTGAGGTAGGTCGCGGGCAGGCGCTGGCCTTCGCGCTCCACGCGCTTCGGCATCGGCAGCGTCACGATCCCGAACGGCCGCCCGGCCGGGTCGCGCAGCTTCGTGAGGCGGCGCAGGTTCTCGCGCAGCACGGCGTGGTTCGGGTCGCGCGGGTCGTCCTCGATCGCGGTGACGATCGTGCGCTCGTCCACGAACCGCGCGAGGTCGTCCACGTGGCCGTCGGTGTCGTCGCCCTCGATGCCCTCGCCGAGCCACAGCACCTGCCGCTGCCCGTACCACTCGCGCAGGAACCTCTCGACCTGGCGCTTCGACATGCGGGGGTTGCGGTTCGGATTCAGCAGCACGCTCTCGGTGGTCAGCACCGAACCGGCGCCGTTGAAATCCACGGCGCCGCCCTCCATCACCACCGGCGTGCGGAACAGCGGCAGGCCGAGCAGTCCCGCGAGGCGCGTGGGCACGGCGTCGTCGGCGTCGTACGGCGGATACTTGCCGCCCCAGGCGTTGTAGCCGAAGTCCACGATCGCGAGCTTCCGCGCGCCGCGCGCGCCTCGCTTCACGACGAACGCCGGCCCGTGATCGCGGCACCAGCACTCGTTGGTCGGGACGTGGAAGAACTGGACGCGCCCGAGCGGGCAGCCGAACGCGCGCAGTTGCTCGCGCGCGAGGCGCTCCCAGTTCGCGTTCGGCACGTTGATCCGCACGCGCTCACGCGCGGCGATCTCGCGCACGATCGCGGCCAGCACCGCCGGCACCGCGTGCCAGCGGCCGGGAAACGAGATGCCCTCGGGCCGCGGCCACGAGAGCCACACGGCGCTCTGGCGCTCCCATTCGGCCGGGAACGAGTAGCCGAGCCCGGCGGGCGTGCCGGCGAGCGGGCGCGGTTCGCGGTTCGCGGCGGTCATGTTCGCGATCTCGCGGGCCTCGTCGCGGAGCGGATCGTCAGCGGCGGTCCACGAAGCGCTTCGTGAGATCGCCGTAGGCGTCAATGCGCCGGTCGCGCAGGAACGGCCAGTGCGTGCGGAACGCCTCGACGCGCCCGAGATCGAGGTCGGCGACGAGCGCTTCCTCGCGGCCGACCGAGGCCTTCGCCACGATCTGTCCGTCGGGCGCGGCGATGAACGACTGGCCCCAGAACTCGATGCCGTCCGGGTTCACGTGCCGGCCGTCCGCGCCCGCGACCTTCTCGAGGCCGATGCGGTTCGGCGAGCACACGAAGCAGCCGTTGGCGACGGCGTGCGAACGCTGGATCAGCTCCCACGACTCGTGCTGGGCCTTTCCGTACTTCCGCTTCTCGGACGGGTGCCAGCCGATGGCGGTCGGGTAGAAGAGGATCTCGGCGCCCTGCATGGCGGTGAGCCGTGCGCCTTCGGGGAACCACTGGTCCCAGCAGACGAGCACGCCGATCGCGGCGTGCCGGGTCTTCCAGGCGCGGAAGCCGGTGTCGCCGGGCGTGAAGTAGAACTTCTCGTAGTAGAGCGGGTCGTCGGGTATGTGCATCTTGCGGTAGATGCCCAGCAGCGAGCCGTCGGCGTCGATCACCGCGGCGGTGTTGTGGTACAGGCCGGCCGCGCGCCGCTCGAACAGGCTCGCCACGATCACCGTGCCGTGTTTCCTGGCGACCTTCGCCAGCGCGTCGGTGCTCGGGCCGGGGATCTTCTCGGCGAGCCGGAAGAACGAATGGTCCTCGCTCTGGCAGAAGTACTGGCTCGCGAACAGCTCCTGCGTGCACAGGATCTTCGCGCCGCCGCGGGCCGCGCCCTCGAGCAGCGCGATCTGCCGGGCCAGGTTCTTCTTCGGGTCGGGGCCGCAGGCCATCTGCGTGATCGCCACGCGCACGACGCCCGAATCGCGCCTGGGCCGGGTGGTGCGGGAGCGTTTCGTCATGCGGCGCAGAATAGGGGAGGCGCGCGGGCCGCGCCAAGCATTCGCGCCGCGTTGGGAGCACGGCGGCGGGCGGTCAGCCCCGGGGCTTGCGCAGCCGCACGTCCACCTGCGTTTCGATCCGCGCGAACTCCTCGAGCAGCGCGCGCAGGTCGGCGTCGAGGGCCGCGCGCCGGTCCCACAGGCGCTTGAGCGCGGCGCGATCGAGCGCGCTGGCCTCGTTCCACCAGTGCGAGGCACGCAACTGGGCTTCGAGCGCGGCCGCCTCGTCGGACTCGACCGTCTTGCGCGGAAAGACGACGGACTCGCCCGCGCGGACCGTGGCCTCGCGTTCGCTGCCCGCGACCACCTCGACGCCCTCGCGGGCGGCGAAGTCGGCCAGGGCCTGCCGGATCTCGGCGATCTCGCCTTCGAGCTCGTCGAGGGCGGCCCGCAACTCCTTCCGCTTCGCCTCGCGTTCCGTCCAGGCGTCCACCAGCCGGACGCCCGGTTCCTTCGCGAACCGCGCCGGCGTCAGCTCCGCCACCCTGAAGAGGTGCTTGCGGGCCGGGCAGATCTGCTGGAACGCGCACCAGTCGCACAGCCGCGACTCGTGGATGGGGAAGGCGGCTTCGTCCTTCGCCCGCGACTGGGCGTCGGCGATGGTGGCGAGCGCTTCGCCGCGCAGGGCCCCGAGCTGATCCGGCGTGCGGTGGCTGGTGATCGAGACGCCGAACTTGAGGAAGTGCCAGACGAGCTCGACCCGCTCGGCGGTGGGCCACATGCGGCGCACTCCGATCTCGTAGTAGGCGAGCTGCGGGTCGGCATCCTTGTCCTGCTGCGTGGGCAGCCTGCGGCTGGTCTTGTAATCGTGGATGCGCCACGTTCCGTCGGGGGCGATCTCGAGCCGGTCCACGAATCCCCGCATCCGCACGGCGCCCTCGTCGTCGAGCGGAAAGGTGATTCGTTGCTCGAGGCCGACGATGCGCCCGCCGGCGAAGGGCGCGTGCTGCCGGTGGTAGAGGGCGAGCCAGCCTTCGGCCTCGGCGCGCTGCTCGAGCGGAGCGCGGCCGTCGGCGGGCGAGACGATGTCGTCGTTCCACCCGGCGTCCCACGCTTCGCGGAACCAGGCGAGCAGTTGGTCCTCGCCGGGCACGCGCCCGCGCCGCACCTCGAGGTAAAGGTGCTCGAGCGCGTCGTGCGCGCACGAGCCGAGGAAGGCCTCGATGCCTTCGGGCTCGCGCGGAAGCTTCACGCGTGCGACGTACTGGTAGAAGTACTTCCGGGCGCACTGCCGGAAGGTCTCGATGCGCGTATGGGACCAGGTGGACATGGGCGCTCCGGGCCGGGCGACTTTCGCGGGCGGGCGCAGCATAGTCGGAATCGCGCGCGAAGACCGGCGCCGGGCGCGGCCCGTGGCGCGGAGGGGCGACGCGTCGCGGGCCCGCGCGGCGCGCCGGGCTTGCGCGCCCCGCCGGAGCGCGGCAGGCTGTGCCCCTCTCCGCCGGAGTCGCGGGCGGTGTGAACCGAGTTGGGAGAGGGCCCGATGCTGCTCGATCCGGCCGGCGTCCCCGGCCCCGAGATGTACCGCTTCCTGATCAGCGCGGTGGTGCCGCGCCCGATCGCGTTCGTCTCGACGCGCGGCGCCGATGGCGTCGTCAACCTGGCGCCGTTTTCGTACTTCAACAGCATCTCGAGCGTCCCGCCGCTCGTCGGCATCGCGATCGTGGACCGGCCCGGCGACGACAAGGACACGCTGCGCAACGTCCGCGAGACCGGCGAGTTCGTCGTCAACCTCGTCTGCGAACCCATGCTGCCCGCGATGGCGAGGACGGCGGGCGAGTGGCCGCGGGGCACCAGCGAGTTCGAAGTCTCGGGGCTGACGCCGTCGCCCTCGGAGCGCGTCGCCCCGCCCGGCGTCGCCGAATCGCCGATTCAGCTCGAGTGCCGGCTGCACCGCGAGATTCCGCTCGGCAACAGCATCCTCGTCGTCGGCGAGGTGGTGCTCGCCCGCGTCAGCGACGAGGTGCTGACGGAAGGACGGGTGGACCCGCTCAAGCTCAGGCCGGTCGGACGCCTGGGCGGCGAGTACTACTCGCTGCTGCGCGAGGTCGTGAAGGAGAACCGTCCACGCGTCTCACGCGCGACCGGTTCGCCGCTCGGATGAAACGCGGCGCCGCTGTCGGAGCCGCCCTCGCGTGCGCGCTCGCCGTGGCGCTGGTCGCCGGCGCCCGGGCGGTGAACGCGGAGGACCTGCTCGACCGCTACGCGGCGACCGACCGATTCCGCTCCGGCCAGCCGCGCACGCCGGTCGTGACGCCGGACGGCCGCGAGGTGCTGTTCCTGCGTTCGGGCCCGCGCGACCGGATGAACACGCTCTGGTCGCTGGACCTGCGCACGGGCCGCGAGCGCGAGCTGCTGTCGGCGGGTGCGCTGCTGCACGGCGCCCCCGAAACGCTCAGCGTCGCCGAACGCGCCCGGCGCGAGCGGCTGCGGCTTTCGGCCCGCGGGCTCGTGTCGTTTTCGCTCGCGCGCGACGGCCGCCGGGTGCTGGTCCCGTTCTCGGGGAGGTTGTTCGTGTACGACCTGGGCGGCGGCGCGGCGCGCGAGGTCTCGCCGAACCGCCCGGCCGCGAGTGAGGCGCGCTTTTCGCCCGACGGTTCCCTGATCGCCTGCGTCCGCGAGGGCGATCTGTGGGTGGTGGACGCCGCCACGGGGCTCGAGCGCCGGCTGACCTCGCACGAAGGCGACCGCGTCAACTGGGGCACGCCCGAGTTCGTCGCGCAGGAGGAAATGGGCCGCTTCGAGGGCTACTGGTGGAGCCCCGATTCGCGCCGCCTGCTCGTGCAACGCACCGACGAGTCGGGCGTCGAGCGCATGCGCATCTCCGATCCCTACCGGCCCGAGGCCCCTCCCGTGGAGTTCGCCTACCCGCGCGCGGGGCGCGCGAACGCGGTGGTGACGCTGGCGGTCGTCGCGTCCGGCGGTGGCGCGCCGGTCGGGATCGAGTGGGATCGCGCGAAGTATCCGTACCTGTGCAGGGCGACATGGCCCGACGCGGGCCCGCCGACGATCGTGGTGATGAATCGCGAGCAGACCGAACTGGCGGTGCTCGCCTGCGATCCCGGCACGGGCACGACGCGCACGCTGCTCGTCGAGCGCGACCCGGCGTGGCTGAACCTGTCCGCGGGCGTGCCGCGCTGGATCGAAGGCGGTCGGGCCTTCCTGTGGATCGCCGAGCGGGACGACTCCGGCCCGTGGCTCGAGCTGCGCGGCGCGGACGGCGGGCTGCTCGGCCGGCTGACGCCCGCGGGCCTGCGCGTGAGCGCGCTGAAGGGCGTGGACGAGGCGCATGGCATCGCCTGGATCGAGGCGACGAGGGAGCCGGACGAAATGGGCGTCTGGCGCGTGTGGCTCAAGGCCCGGCGCGCTCCGGAGCCGCTGGCGCTGGGGAAGGGCGTGCATGGCATCGAGTCCGCGAGCGGGGCGGCGCCGCGGGTCGTGACGGTCCGGCCGGAACGGGGGCCGGCGCGCTGGCAGGTCGTGGACGCCGACGGGCGCGTGCGCGGCAGCGTGCGTTCGGTCGCGGAGCGGCCCGTTCCCGAACCTTCGCCCGAGTTCACGCTCGTGGGCCCCGATTCGCTGCGCGCCTGCATCGTCCGGCCGCACGACTTCGACCCGGGCCGCCGCTATCCGGTCGTAGACTGGGCGTACGGCGGGCCGCGTTCGCTGACCGTGCAGCGCGACGCCGACCGCTACGTGCTGCAGCAGTGGCTGGCCGACCAGGGCTTCATCGTCGTCTCGCTCGATGGCCGCGGCACGCCCAGGCGCGGGCGCTCCTGGGAGCGCGCGATCCGCGGCGACCTGATCGGCCCGGCGCTCGCCGATCATGTCCGCGGCCTGCGCGATCTGGTCGCACGTCATCCCGAGATGGACCCGGAGCGAATCGGCGTGACCGGCTGGTCGTTCGGCGGTTACTTCGCGGTGCTGGCGGTCGAGCGCGAGGGCGGGACCTACCGCGCGGCGGTGGCGGGCGCCCCGGTCGTGGACTGGCGCGACTACGACACGTTCTATACGGAGCGGTACCTCGGTCTGCCGCAGGCCGACTCCGCCGCCTACGCCCGCAGCTCCGCGCTGACCGACGCCGCGAAGCTGTCCCGGCCGCTGCTGGTCGTGCACGGCACGGCCGACGACAACGTCTACTTCTTCAACACGCTCAAGCTCGCCGACGCGCTCAACCGCGCCGGGCGGGACTGGTCGCTGCTGCCGCTGCCCGGACAGACGCACGGCGTCGTCGGACCCGAGCAGGTGCGGCAGGTGTACGGGCGCCTCGCCGGCTTCTTCCTTCGCGAGCTGGGCCCGCCGACGGACGCGGCCCCTCCGCGGCCCTGAGGCACGTGAGCGGCGTCGCGCGCATACCGGTCCGCGGACCGGAGGACGTGTGGACGTTCACGCAGCGCAACGTGCCGCTGTGGGACGTGCTCGAGTTCTTCCCGCCGGACGCGATCGGCCCGCGCGGCCCCGCCGACGCGCCGCGGCCGTACGAGGTGAAGCCGATCACGATCGAAACCGATCTCGGCTGGTCGTTCGAGACCGACATCCAGTACGGAGCCTGGATCTTCCGGCCCCGCTCGCCCGCGAAACCCGGCCTGATGAAATGGTGCCGCGAGCGGAACCTCGAGCCCGGAGACACGCTGGTCTTCGAAGCCGCGGGAGAGCGGGTCTATCGGCTGAGGCTCGAGAAGGCGGCGGGCTGAGCCGCCGCCGGGCGGCCCGGCGGACGCGCTACGCCGGAATCCGAGCCAGCACCTCCTCGGGTTGCGGAAAGCGGCCCTCGGCGCGCTTGCTGAAGATGAGCCTGCCGTCGAGCGTGATCTCGAACTCGCCGCCGCTGCCGCGCACGAGCGTCGCTTGGACGCCGCGCTCCTTCCGAATCTCGGCCGCCAGACTGGAGGCCCGGGGAAGGTAGCCTCACTGACCGCAGTATCGAATCTCGAGCTGCATGCGGACCTCCGGGACTTGGTGCGCGGGCCCGGGCGGCACGCGCCCCCCGACCCGGCCTGCCAGCCACATTAGAGAGTTTGGCGCGCGCGGTCATGCGCAAACTCGCGGCGCTGGCCGCGCGCGGGGCAACCTGCTACTCCTCGCCTCTCCGCCCGCGCCGCGGCCGTGCCGCGTGGCGCCCGTCGCGGCCAACACGAGGCGTCCATGGCTGAACTTCTGTCCCGCCGGCTCGGCGGCCGCCGGGACAACAACTTCAACCTGCTGCGGTTCCTGGCCGCCGCGGTGGTCATCTACAGCCATTCGTTTCCGATGTCCGGGGCGCCGTCCGATCCGCTCGAGCGCCTCGTGGGCTTCTCGTTCGGACACCTGGCCGTGGACGTGTTCTTCGTGATCAGCGGCTTCCTCGTGACCGGCAGCCTGCTCTCGCGCCGCGACCTCGCGTCGTTCGCCGCGGCCCGCGCCCTGCGGCTGTTTCCGGTGCTGCTGGTGGGGGCGCTGCTCGGCGCCCTGGTCGTCGGGCCTCTGCAGACGCACCTGCCGCCCGGCGCGTACTTCGCCAACCCGGCGACGTGGAAGTTCGTGGCGATGAACAGCGTGCCGTGGCCGCTGGGCGTCTGCTACACGCTGCCGGGCGTCTTCCTGAACGTGCCGGTGCGCGGCGCGGTCAACGGCTCGCTGTGGTCGCTGCCGTGGGAGATGAGCATGTACGTGACGCTCGCCGCGCTCGGAGCGCTCGCGTACACGGGTCCGCGCGTGCTCTCCGACCGCCTGCTGCGCCGGGTGCTGGTCGGAATCGGCGTCGTCGCGACGCTCGGCTTCACGCTCTACGAGGCGTTCGACTTTCCGTACCAGTTCCACGTCTCGCAGGCCCTTCGGCTGACGTCGCTGTTCTTCGGCGGCGCGACGCTCATGGTCGCGAGCGCTCGGGTGCCGCTCTCGGGCCGGCTGGCGCTCGCCGCGGCGGCGCTGCTCGTGCTCGACTTCCTGCTGCCGCGCCCGCTGATGGCCGTGTACGCGGTGACGCTCACCTACCTGGTCGTCTGGCTCGCGTACGCGCCGGCGGGGCCGCTGGCGTTCTACCGCCGCGTCGGCGACTACTCGTACGGCACCTACGTGTACGCGTTCCCGATCGGCCAGTGCATGGCCGCGTGGGTCCCCGGCATTTCGGCGGCCGGCATCGCGCTCGCGACGCTGCCGCTGACGCTCGCGCTGGCGGTGCCGTCGTGGCACCTGCTCGAGGAGCGCATGCTGTCGTTCAAGGCGGATCGGCGCGCCTGACGCGCAGGCGAAGCGGGTCGCCGGCGGTTTGACCCGCGGGGGAGCCGCGGGCACATTGGCGCCGATGACACTCGCACGCGCTTCCGTCGAGTCCCGCCTTCGCGAGGCGGTCGGCGACGCCCTCCTCACCGACGAGCCGCTCCGGCACCACACCACGTTCCGCATCGGCGGGCCGGCCGACTGGTTCGTCGCCGCCCGCACTCCCGAGTCGCTGGTCGCCGCGCTGTCGGCCGCGCACGCGCTCGAGCTGCCGGTCTTCCTGCTCGGCGGCGGCAGCAACCTGCTCGTTTCCGACGAGGGATTCCGCGGGCTGGTCGTGCGCAACGCCTGCGAGGACGTCCAGTTCGACGGAACGGCGGCGCTCGTGGGGTGCGGCGCCGACTACCTGGAGTTCCTTCGCCGCTGCCAGCGCCGCGGGCTCGCCGGGCTCGCCTACGCCGCCGGCATTCCGGGCTCGGTGGGCGGGGCCGTGTTCGGCAACGCGGGCTGCTACGGGCAGGACATCGGCTCGCGCGTCGTCGAGTGTTCGGTCGCGAGCCTCGACGGCTCCCGGCTCGAGACGCTGCCGGCGGCGTGGTTCGAGTTCGCCTATCGCGACTCGCGGCTGAAGCGCGAACCGCGCGTGCTGCTGTCGTGCCTGCTCAAGCTCGAGGCGGGTGACCCCGCGCAGATCCAGCGCGAGATGGACGAGAAGCTCGAGATCCGCCGCGTCAAGCACCCGCAGTGGCGCGAGGAGCCGACGGCCGGCTCGTACTTCAAGAACCTGCCGCCGGGCTTTCAGGTTCCCGGTCTGCCGCATTCGCCGGGAACGCACCGCGTGGCCGCGGGCGCGCTGCTCGACGCCTGCGACGCCCGCGGCATGAGGGTGGGCGACGCGATGGTGTTCGCGAAGCACGCCAACATCCTGGTCAACGCCGGCCGCGCCACCGCGCGCGACGTGCTGACGCTGGCCGAGCGGCTCAAGTCGCTCGTCCGGGAACGCTTCGGCGTCGAGCTCGAGGAGGAGGTCATGTTCCTCGGCGAGAAGCCGGCCGCCGGTTGAGCGGACGCCGCGGGCGGGATAGCTTGGCCGCCGATGGGACGGACTCTCCATAAGCGGCTCCTGTCCGAGAAGTTCGACGGGCCGGTCCAGGAGGCGATCCTCAACCTCTGGGTGACGGCGTCCTTCGTGCGCGGCCTGTACGACGGCGTGTTCGAAGACGCCGATCTGACCATGACGCAGTACAACGTGCTGCGGATCCTCAACGGCGCCCATCCCGAGGGCTACTGCCGCGCCGAGGTGGCGCGCCGCATGCTGGACCGCGCCTCCGATCTCACCCGGCTGATTGACCGGCTCGTCCGACGCGGGCTGGTCCAGCGCGGGCGGTCCGAGCGCGACGGACGCCACTCGGTGGCGCGCATCACGCCGCGCGGGCGGCAGCTGTTGGCGCTCACGCAGCCCAGGGTGCGGGCGGTGGAGCAGGCCTTCGCGGGCCGGCTGACCGAGGACGAGGCGCTGGAACTGTCGCGCCTGTGCGAAAAGATCTACGGCGAGGAAGTCGCCCGGGACTCCTGAAGCCGCCCCGGGAACGCCTCGCGGCCGGGCGCGGCCGGCCGTGTCAGCCGCCGATGGCGCTCATGCCGCGCGCGGGCTGGACGAAGCCGGGCCGGCTGATGAGATGGCCCGGTTGCTTGCGCAGCACGGCTTCGCGCAGGCGCCGCTCGAGCGCGTCGTCGTCCGCCGCGGAGCGCAGCAGGCCGCGCAGGTCGTACTCGTCGTGGGCGAACAGGCAGGTGCGGATCTGCCCGTCGGCGGTCAGGCGGATGCGGTCGCAGCGGCCGCAGAACGGGCGCGTCACCGAAGCGATGACGCCGACGCGGCCGCCGCCATCGCGGTAGCGGTACATCGTGGCCGGCGCGGAGGGGTCGGCGCCCGGCTCGGGCTCCAGCGGAAACTCGGCCGCGACCTGCGCGAGGATCTCGTCGGCCGTGACGAGCCGCGAGCGGTCCCACGTGCGTCCGAAGTCGAGCGGCATCCACTCGATGAAGCGCAGCTCGAAGCCCCGCTCGCGCGCCCAGCGGGCGAGCGGCACCGCCTCGTCCTCGTTGTGGCCGCGCATCAGCACCGAGTTGATCTTGATGGGCGAGAACCCCGCGCGCCGGGCGGCTTCGAGTCCGGCGAGCGTCTCCTCGAACCGGTCGCGGCGCGCGAGCCGGTGGAAGCGCTCGCGCGAGAGCGTGTCGAGGCTGATGTTGACGCGCCGCAATCCGGCCGCCCGCAGCTCTCCCGCCAGCTTCGGCAGCTTGAGCGCGTTCGTCGTCAGGCTCAGGTCGAGGCCCGGGAGGATTTCGCCCAGCATGCGCACGAGCACGGGCAGGTCCGCGCGAACGGTCGGCTCGCCGCCGGTCAGGCGGATGCCCGTCACCCCGCACTCGACGCACACGCGCGCGAGCCGCGCCAGTTCCTCGTAGGTGAGCATTTCCGCGCGCGGCAGCCACGGCATGCCTTCGGCGGGCATGCAGTAGACGCACCGCAGGTTGCAGCGGTCGGTGACCGAGATGCGCAGATCCCGCACGGTGCGGCCGTGCGTGTCCACGAGCGGTGCGCGAGAAGCGGGCTGGATCGGTGGCACGGCGGCAAGGGTACGCGCGGGCCGTGGCCCGGGCAATGAAGCGCCATGCGGGTTCGGCAGGACGGCCCTGCGCGCGCCCGCGGGCGCCGCCGCCTCGGGAATGCGGCCGGCGCGCGACGTCGGCCGCGAACCGGCAGGCGGCCCGGGCGGTTGCCGCTGGAGCCATGCGCCCGGGCTGGGGTAGCGTCCGGACGCGCCGCCTTCGGGAACGGCCGGAGAAGAAAGTGTCGCGCACACCCCGAGGAGGGAGCCATGTCGCTCGGCGACCGGCTCGTGCTCGTTCAGGCCGACATCACCACGCTCGACGTGGACGCGATCGTCAACGCCGCCAACATCGCGCTCATGCCGGGCGGTGGCGTGTGCGGCGCGATTCATCGCGCCGCGGGGCCCGAGCTGGCCGAAGCCTGCCAGGACGCGGGGCCGTGTCCGACCGGCGACGCGCGCGCGACGCCGGGCTTCGGGCTCAAGGCCCGCGTCGTGATTCACGCGGTCGGTCCCGTGTGGAAGGGCGGCAGTCACGACGAGGACCGGCTGCTCGCCACCTGCTATCGCGCGGCCCTCTCGCTGGCCGACAGCAGCCGGCTCGCGACCGTCGCCTTCCCGGCCATCAGCACCGGCATCTACGGCTTCCCGCTCGAGCGTGCGACGCGCATCGCCCTGCGCGAGATCGCGAGCGCGCTCGGCTGGGCGGCGCACCTGAAGCAGGTGACGTGCGCCTGCTTCGATGCGGGGACGCTCGAGGTCTACCAGCGCGTGCGGGTGGAACTGGGTCTGTAGGCTCCGCTCGCGGGCACGCGACGCCGCTGTCGGGGCGGTTCCGTGGGGAGGCTTCGCGTCCGGCGCCGGCGCCATCGGGCCCGAGGGACGGCGGCTCGCGTCCTTCGCACGGTGACGCTCCGCCCGGGGTGCCCGGGGCCGCCGCCCGTATACTGCCGGCGCCATGCGCCGCCTCTTCATCCCGCTCGTCGCCGTCGTCTTCGTGCTCGCGCTCGTGCTGCTCACCCTGCGGCTCGCGCCGCGGTTCCTGCCCGGGCTGCGGCCCGCCGTGCCCGCGGCGTCGGGGTTTCCGTCGCTCGATGCGCCGCTCGCCTGGTGGAACGGCGGGCCCTTCGCCCCGGATTCATTGCGCGGCCATCCCGTCGTCGCGCTCCTCTTGAGCAGCGCCGATCCGCGCGCCTCCACGGCGCTCGCGACGCTCGAAGCCTGGAACGCGGCCTACCGGCCGCTCGGAGTCCGGGTGCTCGCCATTCACGTTCCCGAGTACGCGTACGCCGCCGACACCTCGTTCGTGGGCGCGATGGTGCGGCGGGAGGGGATCTCGTTCCCCGTCGCGAGCGACCCCGCGGGCGTCCTCGCGGCGCGCTTCGGCGGAGCGACGGACGGGCCGCACGTCGTCGTCGCCGACGAAAGCGGCCGGGTGATCGTGGACGAGGTGGACGATCTCGCGAAGGCGGACGCCGCCTTGCACGCCTGGGCCGTGCGCACGCACGGAGCGGGGGCGCCGCCGGCGCTGTCACCGCCTCCTCTGCCCGCCGTCCGGATCGTCCGACTCGGCGCGGGCGAGAACGCCGGGGGCCCGCTCAAGGGACTTCCGGCGGGGTACGAGGGCGTCTTCACCGCCGAGTTCCGTTACCAGGAGCAGGGCCGGCGCTGGGTGCCGTATCCGGTCGGAGGGTGGCGGCTGCGCACCGACGGACTCGAGGCGACGCGTGGCGGGGCGGCGAACTTCGCGGCCATTCGCTATAGTGCGGCGCGCGTCGGCGTGGTCGTGAGTCCGCCCGCCGGTGCGCACGGACGGCTGTGGATCCTGCTCGACGATCACTGGCCGGCCGCGGAGTTGCGCGGTGAGGACGTCGTCACGGACTCGCAGGGCGCGGCCTTCCTGGAGGTCGCCGCGCCCGGGCTCTACTGGATCGAACGAGGACGGGGCGAACGGGTCCTCAAGCTCTCGCCGGACGAGTCCGGCGTCACGCTGCACGCGCTGGTTTTCGAGGACGGGGACCGGGGAGACGCGCCCCGCTAGAGGAGCAAGCGATGCCGCTGTGCATCTACCTGTGCTACACGCCGGGCTGCCAGACCAAGCTGGAGCGCTGGATGGCGACGGCCGAGGAAGGCACCAGCACGAAAATGGAGTGCCCGCGCTGCGGCGTCGTCATGCAGTGCGCCTGGACCGGCACGCAGGTGCCGACGCCCAACCTCAAGGACATCGCCGAGATCAAGCGCGGCTGAATCCGGTTCGGTCGCCCCATGCGTGCCCCGCTCCTGCTGACGCCGCGGCTTCGCGCCGCGCTCCTCGACTGGTACCGCCGCGAACGCCGCGACCTGCCGTGGCGCCGCACGCGCGACCCGTACCGCGTCTGGGTGTCCGAGGTGATGCTCCAGCAGACGCAGGTCGCGACCGCGACGCCCTACTACGAACGCTTCGTCGCGCGCTTCCCCGACGTCGCCTCGCTCGCCGCCGCCCCCGCGGACGACGTGCTCGCCGCCTGGGCTGGCCTGGGCTACTACCGCCGCGCGCGCCACCTGCACGCCGCCGCCCGCACCGTCGTGCGCGAGCACGGCGGGAGGGTTCCCGCGCAGGCGCAGGCGTTCGCCGCGCTGCCGGGGGTCGGGCGCTACACGCTGGGCGCGGTGCAGAGCATCGGCTTCGGCGCGAGGGTGCCGGTGGTGGATGGCAACGTCGCGCGGGTGCTCGCGCGCTGGAGCGCACGGCCGCTGCAGGTGAAGACTCCCGCCGGCGCGCGGGCGCTGTGGACGCTGGCCGCAGCGCTCGTCGCGACGCCGCAGGCCGCGAAGGCCCCCGGAGACTGGAACCAGGCGCTGATGGAGCTCGGGGCGACGCTCTGCACGCCGCGCGCGCCGCGCTGCGCGGACTGCCCTGTGCGGCGCGGCTGCCGCGCCTTCGCGCGCGGCACGCCGGACGCCTTTCCGCCCGCGGCGGCCCGGCGCGAGCGCGTGCGCCTGCGGCGCGCCGTGGCCATCGTCTCGCGCGGCGGCCGGCTGCTGGTCGCACGCCGCGAGGGCGCACTGCTCGAGCGGCTCTGGGAGCCGCCCGGCGTGGATCTGGGGCGCCGCGAAGACGCGGCGGCGGCGCTGCGCGCGCGGCTCGCGTCGCTCGGGGTGGTCGCGGAGCTGCGCGATACCGGCATTCGCGTCCGCCACGTCATCACCCACAGGGACATCGAGGTCGAACTGTGGGCGGTCGTCCCGCGCGGCCCGCGTCGAACGGGCGGGCTGCTGCGCTGGGCCGATCCGCGGACACGCGATCTCGCGCTGACGGCGCTTTCGCGCCGGGCGTGGGCCGCGTGCGACGGCGCGCCGCTCGTGTATGCTGCCGCACCGATGCACGCGACACGCACGGCGTCGCGTCGGACGACCGCCCACTCGACGACGTCCGGGAACCGGGCGGGTCGGCTCCCGGTCGCGCGTGCCGAATCATCGAGAGTCCGTTAGATTTCGTTTGGCGAACACCGCGTCCGATGGCAGTTTGTCTCGCCTGTCCGATCAACTGGCCGCCCCCGAGCCGGGGGTGAACGGGAACCCGAACCCAAGTCGGTGGCCGTGGACCATCCGGTAACGAACCAACTCGAAGCCGAAGGCCTCCTCATCGCCAGCGCGACCGACGTCGGACGCAAGCGGACGGGCAACGAGGATTCGCACGCGCTGTGGGTGAGCGACGACGGCGCCGTGCGCGCGAAGCACGGCATGCTGCTGGTCGTGTGCGACGGCATGGGCGGCGCCAGCGCCGGCGAGGTGGCGAGCCAGCTCGCGGTCGAGACCGTCCTCGCGGGGGTGCGCTCGGCCGACCCGAACGACCCGGCGGGCGCGCTGCGGGGCGCGATCGAGGCCGCCAACGACAAGGTCCACACGCAGGCGGCGGCCAACGCGGATCAGCGCGGCATGGGCACGACCTGCACCGCCGTGCTGCTGCGCGGGCGCGAGGTCTGGGTCGGGCATGTCGGCGACAGCCGCGCCTACCTGGTCCGCGGCGGCAAGGTCCAGAAGCTGACCCGCGACCACTCGCTGGTCGCCGAGCTGATCGAGAAGGGGCACCTGACCGAGGCCGAGGCCAAGCACGACCACCGCCGCAACGTCGTCACGCGCAGCGTCGGTGCGCTGGAAAGCGTGCAGGTGGACGCCGAGCGCGTCGTGGACAAGCTCAAGCCCGGCGACGCGCTCGTCGTGTGCAGCGACGGCCTGCACGGACAGGTGACCGACTACGAGATCGGCGCGATCGCCACCGAGTACCCGCCCGCGGAAGCCTGCGAGGGACTCATTGATCTCGCCAACGAGCGCGGTGGCCCCGACAACATCACCGCCATCGTCGTGCGCGTGGGCGGGGCCGGCGCCCCGGCGGCCACGGGCGCGAAGGCGGCGTCGGCGCGGCCGGCCGCAGGCGAACCGAAGCGCGGGCTGCCGCCGAACCTGGGCCTGCTCGGCGGCGCGGCGGTCGTGATGACGCTGCTGGTCGTGGCGGTGGGAGCGATGCTGCTCGGGCAACTGAAGAAGCCCGTCGCCGGCCCGCAGTCCGCCGCGGTTCGCGACGGCGGGACGGCGCCGGCGAATCCCGAAGCGGGTTCGCCACTCGTGTCCGGGAACGCGAACGTGACATCGCCCGAGGGCGCGCCGGCGGCCGTGACGCCGCAGTCGGAGCCACCGGTGACCGGAGCGCCGTCCTCCTCGGTCGCGCCGCCAGCGACGAGCGCGGCGCCGGCCACACCGGCGCCGACCACGCCGAGACCCGCGGCCCCGGCGACGAAGCCGGCGCCGGCCACGCCGAAACCCGCGGCCGCGGCGAGCGGCAAGGCGGGCACCGGCACCGTGCGCCTGATGACGCGGCCGTTCCAGCCGAGCACGTTCTTCGTGGACGGCGACCCTTACGCGTTCGACGTCGGCTTCCTCTCCAAGACCATGCCCGCCGGCGACCACGTCCTGCGCGTCGAAGGCATCAGCGGCGGAGCGGTGGACGTGCAGGTCCACGTCGAGCCGGGCGGCAGCTACTCGCTGGTCGCCGAGTTCCCCGACGCGGGAACGCTCGGCAGCGTCGAGATCGTGCTCTCGGGCGCCTCGACCGCGCGCGTGATGGTGGACGGCGCGCAGTACCCCGAGCCGGCGCCCTGCACGGTGCGCGGGCTCTCGCCGGGGTCGCACCGCATCACCGTGGTGCGGCCGAAGAGCGCGCCCGCGCAGGGGCCGGCCGAAGTGACCGTCACGGCGGGAGCGACGACGCGCGCCGAGTACCGATTCGGCGCCGGACGCTGAAGGCGGAGCGGAAACGATGGCTGCCGTCGAGCCACGCGACTTCGGTCCGTACGTCCTCGAGAAGCTGATCAGCGCCGAAGGCGGACAGGGGCTCGTCTACCTCGCGACGCACAAGGCGCTCGAGAAGCGCGTCGTCATCAAGATCCTCAAGGACCACCTCGCCCGGCACGAAAGCTTCGTCGAGCGTTTCGCCGCCGAGGCCTCGCAACTCGCCCGGATGGACCACGCGAACATCGTCCGCGTTCGCCAGACCGGCCCGATGGGCGACGCGTACTTCATCGAGATGGAGTACGTCGAAGGCTGGGATCTGAGCGGCTGGCTCAAGCAGCACGGCCGGCTGCCGGTCGAGATCGCCGTGCTCGTGCTGCAGCGCTTCGCGGCCGGCCTGCAGCACGCGCACGAACGCTCGATCATCCACCGCGACGTGAAGCCCGGGAACGTCATGCTGACGAGCGACGGGCAGGTCAAGGTGCTCGACTTCGGCCTCGCGCGCGACATGGAAGGCGAGGGGCGCAGCACGCCCGGCACGCTGATGGGCACGTACGCCTACATGTCGCCGGAACAGGTGGACGGTCACGAGGCGACCATCGCGTTCGACGTCTACGCGCTCGGGGTCGTCGCCTACCAGCTGCTCGCGAACAAGATCCCGTTCGAAGGCACGATCGCCACCGTCTGCATGAAGATCAAGAACGAGGAGCCCGTTCCGCTCGACCGGCTGTGCCCCGAGGCGCCGCGCGAGCTGGTCAGGCTCGTGCAGCGGATGATGGCCAAGAAGCCGACGCAGCGCCCGCGCGACATGCGCGAGGTCGAGGAGGCGCTGAGCGACATCGGGCAGAAGATCGGCCTGAAGGCCAGCGAGGATCTGCTGCCCCGCTACGTCGCCGATCCCGAGAGCGCGGTGCGGCTGATGGCCCGGCGCCGGGCGCAGCGTCGCTGGCGTCCCTGGGCGTACGCGGCCGCGGCGGTGGTGGCGGTGGTCGCGCTCGGGTTCGTAGTCGTGCGCCTGTCGGGCGGCGGAGCCGGAGCGCGCGGGGCCGCCGGCGGCGCGGACTCCGCCGGGGTGAGCGCCTCGGCCGCGCCCGGGGCGGCGCCCGCGATGCCCACGCCGGCCGCACCCGCCGCGGCCGAAAGCGCCGTCGTGGCGCCGGCGCAGCCGGACACCGCGCGGGCGCACGCGGCCGCGCTCGCGGCGGCGACGGCCGGCGCCACGCACGCGCCGGCGGCCGCCGGCTCCACCGGCGTGACGGTTCCGCCGCCGGGAAGTACGCTCGCGACGCCCGTGGTCGCCGCGACGGCCGCGAGCGCCGTGGATTCCATTTCGCTCGACGTCAGGGTCGAGCCTCCCTCGGACATCTACCTGGACGACCACAAGGTGGCCTCGTCGGCGACCTCGTGGTCGGGCCGTGTCGTTCGAAAGACCTGGACCGTCCGCGTGGACGCCGGCGAGTACGGCACGCGCGAGCAGCGAAGGAAGCCGAAGGCGCACGAAACGGCGCTCTCGTTCGAGATGGATCTGACGGCCGGCGAAGGTGGCGTGTACGTGAGCGGTCCGCGCAATGGACTCGAAATCTGGGTGGATGGAACTTATCGAAGGCTCGTGACACCTTCGCCCGTCCGGCCGCTCCGCGTGGGACCCCACCTCGTCGAGGTGCGCTCGCGCGAGACCGGTGAGGTGGTGGCATCGAGGCGGCTCGTCGTGCCGCAGGGCTCCGAGAACGTCATGCTGGACTTTTCCGCCGGCCGCTGAACCCGCGGACCGGGAACCGTCGGCTCCGCCCTGACCGGGCGATCTCGAGGAACGAACTCGCGACATGTCCGACCTGACCCAGATCGGCCACTACATCATCAAGGGGCTGCTGCGGAACGGCCGCTCGGCGGATTCGTACTTCGCCGAGAACTCCGCCATGCGCAGCCAGAAGGTGCTGCTGCGCGTGCTGCATCCCGACAGCGCCGCCGACCCGGCGTTCGTGCGCAGCTTCATGGAGGAAGCGCGCATCGCCGCGCGGCTCGACCACAACTGCATCGCCTCGGTGCTCGACCTGAAGGACGACGGCGAGCGCATCTACGCGGTGCTCGAGTTCATCGAGGGGCTCGAGCTGAACGAACTGCTCGAGCGCTTCGGTCCGCCGCCGCCCGAGGTGGCCGCGGCGGTCATGCGCGAGGTGTCCAGCGCGCTCGAACACGCGCACGGCAAGTCCATCCTGCACCGCCGGCTGAGGCCGCGGCTCATCAAGGTGACGCCCGAGGGCGGAGTGAAGGTGCTGGGCTTCGGACTGCGCGAGCGCGAGAGCGTGCTGGTGTCGGCGTTCGCGCCCGACGCGCTGCGCGAGGAGCTCTACCGGCCCCCCGAGCAGGTGCGCGAGGAACCGCAGGACGTGCGCGGCGACCTCTACACGCTCGGCGTCATCCTGTACGAGCTGCTCACGCGCCGCATGCCCTTCGACACCATCGTCGGCCCCGCGGGCAGGCAGCCGCAGCGCAAGCCGCCCTCGATCTTCGAGAAGAACCCGCTCGTGCCCGCGGCGTTCGGGCGCCTCATCGAGCGCTGCCTCGCCGAGCGGCGCGAGGACCGGCCCGCCGACGCGGGCGAGGTGCGACGCGCGCTCGACGACCTGCTCGAGGAATACCGGGTCATGCACACGTCGGACCTGCTGCAGCTCTACCTGGGCAACCCGCCGGACTACACCGAGCAGGCCCGCCGGCGTTCGCTCGAGATCATGATGCGCGACGCCGAGCGGCTCTCGAAGGGCAGCGACGCCGAGCGGCGCGCGGCCATCGAGGAACTCGAGCGGCTGCTGGCCGCCGACCCGAACCACAAGCAGGCCGCCTCGCTGGTGCGCAGGCTGAAGCCTTCCTCGGACCCGGGTCGCGTGCCGCCGGCCGCGGCGGCGCCCGCGCCGGCCGCGCCCGCGGCGACCCCCGCGCCGAAGAATTTCGATCCCGACAAGACGATGCTCGACATCCCGGGCGAGACGCCGCCCGCGCGACCGGCGCCGCCCCTCACGGTCGTTCCGCCCGCTCCGAAACCGATACCGGCGGCGAAGCCCGCGCCCGCGGCGAAGCCCGCGGCCGCTCCGCCCGCTCCACCCGTCGTGCGCGCGCGTCCGGCGCCGGCGCCGGCGCCTTCGCCGGCGGCGGAGCCCGCGCACAAGCTTCGCGGCCTGCTCGTTGGCGCCGGCGCGGCGCTGGCGGTGATCGCGGTCGCCTTCACGCTGTTCGTCTGGCGCCCGTGGTCCCCCAGGCGCCAGGACCTGGGCGGCATCGGCCTGACCGCCGCCGACTCGACGCTGCGACTCGACGTCGAGACCGTGCCCGAAGGCGCGCAGGTCATGCTGCCCGCCACCGGCGAGACGCGCCTCAGCCCGACCTGGTTCGAGAACCTCAAGCCCGGCGCCACGCGCGTGCGCGTCACGCTCGCCGGGTACGTGGCCCGTGACACGGTCCTGCAGCTCGAGCCCGGCTCGCCGGGCGCGCTGCGCGTCGAGCTGGTCTCGCTCACCGCGACCGCGTGCACGCTGTTCGTGGCCGTGAATCCGCGTGCCGACGAGGTGCTGGTGGATGGCCTCGCCGCGACGCGCGTGGATTCGGCGGCCTGGTTCATGCCCGTTCAGCCCGGCACCCACTCGGTGGACATCCAGGCGGCGGGCTTCGAGAAGTGGAGCAAGGTGGCGGCCGCGAAGGTCGCCTCGGGGGCGAACGCGCGCGTGCGCGTGACGCTTCGGCCGGGCGTCTCCGAGCCGGTCGCGACCATCGCCACGCCGGAGCCCGGTGGCGAGCCGGCGCCGCCGGCCGCGCCCGCCGGCAATCGCCCCTGGCAGGCCGTGGACGGCACGCGTGTGACCGTCGTGTGCGAGCCGGCGGGGCAGCTTTACGTGGACGGCGTCGCCTATCCGACGCTCGTCGAGCGCACCGAGCTCTCGCTCGCTCCCGGCAACCACACTTTCAAGTTCACCCACCCGGACTACCTCGACGCGACCCAGAGCAAGAAGCTCAAGAAGCACCAGAAGACCGAGACCGTCCGCAACGATTTCCGCGCCGGCGACGGCATCCTGTCCGTGTCCTCGTCCGAGGCCAGCCAGCAGGTGTTCCTGGACGGAAAGTTCCGCGGCTACACGCCGCTGGTGATCCGCGAGGTGAAGACCGGCACGCGCCTGGTCGAACTGCGCGACAAGCGCGGCGGCAAGGTGATCGCCTCGAGGGAGGTCAAGGTCGGCAACTCCTCGAAGCCGGTCGAGGTGCGGTTCTAGGTGGCCTGCAACGAAGCGGCCCGGCGGATTCCTCCGCCGGGCCGCGATCGTTTCACGCGCCGCGCGGTCAGCCCTCGAGCCTGGCCTCCACCGAGAGCTTCGCGTTGAGCAGACGGGAGATCGGGCAGCCGCCCCTGGTCCCTTCGGCCAGCTCGGCGAACTTCGCCGCGTCGAGACCGGGGACCTTCGCGGCGACGACCAGCGCCGACGAGACGACCGTCGGCTTGCCGTCCACGAACTCGAGCGTGACGGTGGCCTTCGCGCTGATCTTTTCTGCCGTGAACCCGGCCTTGCCGATGTCCCCGGACAGCGCCATCGCGTAGCAGCCGGCGTGCGCCGCCGCGATCAGCTCCTCGGGGGTCGTGCCGGGCGTCGTCGTGCCTTCGAAGCGCTTGCCGAAATCGTAGGGCAGGTTGGCGAACGAACCGGTGCCTGCGGCGAGCAGGCCCTTGCCGTCCTTGAGTCCGCCGCTCCAGACGGCGGTCGCTGTGCTTTTCATGGGGATCCTTTCGTGCTCGGGAAGTTCGGGCGGAAGTCGCCGGGTGATCCCGCGGAGGGTCGCGGGAGCGGTCCGGGGGAGAGTAGCGCCGCTGCCGCACCTTGTCGCCCGCGGGTCCGATCCGCTGCTGGTCGGAGCCGTCGGCCGGTGCTAGCTTGCCGCCGACCATGACGAAGCCATCGCGTCCCCGCGTGCTCAAGCACTGCCCCGAGGGGCACCTCATGGAAGTGCTCTGGCGCACCTGCCCGAAGTGCACGGGACAGCCGCCGCTCATGCAGCCGGAGCCCAGGGACTTCGCCGAGGCCACCCGGATCATCGAGCCGGCGGTCGTCGCGGCGGCGATCGAGCCCGAACCGGCAAGGCCGCTGGCCTGGTCGCTCCTCGTGACCGACGGGATCCTGCCCGGCAAACGCATCGAGCTCGAGGGCAGGGGCGTCCGGGTGGGGCGCTCGCCGAACCGCGCGGGCGGACAGGAGCCGCTGGAGCTGCCCGACACCCACCTCTCGCGGGATCACTTCGCGGTCGTGCCCGACGGCGAAGGCTGGACGATCCACGACCTCGGCTCGACCAACGGCACCAAGGTGAACGGCGAGAAGGTGAATCGCCGGCAACTGCAGGCCGGCGACGAGATCCACGCCGGCCACACCACCTTCCGGGTCGAGCAGGGCGGGGGCGGATGATCCGGCTGCGCATTCGCGAGGGCGAGCGCACGCGGGACGTCGAACTGGAGGCCGTGCGGGTGCGATTCGGGCGCCTGCCCGAATGCGAAGTCCGCCTCGAGTCCGCCGGGGTGTCTCGCGAGCACGCCGAACTCGCCGGCGAGCGCGGGGGCTGGCGCGTGCGCGACCTCGGCAGCCGCAACGGCACGCGGGTCAACGGCGAGAAGATCGAGGATCGCGTCGTCGTCGAGGGCGACGAAATCTCGCTCGCCGAGGACGTGACGATCGAGGTGCTGCGCCTCGGCGGCCGGACCGCGGAGGACGCGGCCGCGCCCCGGGCGGAAGCCGGGGCCGAGGACGCCGGCGAACCCGAGCCCGCCGCGCGGCGGCCGGCGGCGGCGCCCGGGTTCCTGCGCCGCGAGAAGTGGCGGCTGGTCCCCGCGTCCGGCGACGGCGAGGCCCTCGCGCTGCGGCGGCCGATCACGACCTTCGGACGCGAGCCGGGCGTCGGCGGCGTGATCGATCACGCCAGCGTCTCACGCGTGCACGCCCGCGCCGACGCGCGCGAGGGCGGCTGGCTGCTCACCGATCTCAAGAGCTCGAACGGCACCTTCGTCAACGACGAACGCGTGCTGTGCACCCCGGTCCGGGAGGGCGACCGCGTGCGCTTCGGCGACATCGAGTACGTGCTCGAACGCCGCGTGGGCTTCGACCCCGGCGCCCTCTTCGGCAACTGGCGCCTCGTCCTGATCATCCTCGCGGTGCTGCTCGCCGCCGCGTGGGGCGTGAGCTTCGTCCTCGAGCACGAGCAGACGAGCCGCGTCGAGCAGTCGTTCCGCCACGAGGCCGCCGCGAGCCTCGCCGAGGCGGCGCGGGAAGCGGGCGCGGGCTCGGCCGACGTGGCGCGCGGTCATCTCGCGCACGCCGCCGACCTCGTGAAGCTGGCCGGGCTGGCTCCCGCGGGCGCGACGCTCGATCGGCCGCACGATCTGTTCGCCGAAGTGCTGCCGGACCTGCCGCCGGAAGCGCGGGACTTCGATTTCGCCTCGCTCACGAGCGGTCAGGCGCTCGCCAGCGAGCAGGCCTCGGTCGAAGCGCTCGACAACCCGCGCTTCGTGGAGCACGAGCTGCGCCGCTACTGCGCCGAACTGGGGCAGGACCCGAACCTGCCGCCCGAGTTCGTGGCGCAGGTGCAGGGCTACGTGGACGGTTTCATGCGCAGCCCGGGCGACATTCGCCTGATGCTGCGCCGCGCCCGCACGCTGCAGCCGCGCATCCGGGCGCTCCTCGCCGAGCAGCACCTTCCCGAAGCGGTCGCCTACGTCGCCTGGGTCGAGAGCAGGCTCGACTCGATGCAGGTGAGCCCCGCCGGCGCGGTCGGGCTGTGGCAGTTGATGCCGGCGACCGCCCGTGAGCGTGGCCTGAAGGTCAACACCGACATCCTGGCCCGCGACGAGCGGACCCGGGTGGACAAGTCCACGCGCGCGGCGGCACGCTACCTGGCGGAGATGCTTCGCGACCAGGGCCCCGAGTACTTCATGCTGGTGCTGGCTTCGTACAATCGCGGGCACAACGCCCTCAAGGCGCTCAAGCAGAAGATCGACGATCCCATGCTCGGCTCGACGCGGAAGTACTGGTACCTCGTCGAGCGCCGGATGCTCACGGAGGAGACCCGGATGTACGTGCCGAAGGTGTTCGCCATCCGCATCATCGCCGAGAATCCGCGGCGGTTCGGGTTCTGAGCCGCATGCGTGCCCCCCGCCGGCTCCCGGCGCTGTTCCTCGCCGCCCTGCTGCTCGCCGTGCCGGGCTCCGCCGCCCCGGCGGCGCCGACGCGCGTTTCGATCGACTACGTGCGGGTGACCGGCGGAGGCGAGCACGAGCTGGTCGTCCGCGTCCAGGACGACGACGGCGCACCGGTCGAAGGGCTCGAGCGCGAACTCGGCGTGACGCTGGATGGGCACGGCGTGGGGGAGACGCGCACCCGATACTCCGGCGATGCCGGTCCGCGCACGCTGGTCGTGGTCGTGGACGCGACGCTGCTCCGCGGCGAAGGGGCCTCGGTGGTGGACGACGCGCTGCGGGCGGTCGCGCGCGAGCTCGCGTCCGAGGACCGCATCGTGGTCGTGCTCGCCGGCGAGAAGCCGGTGGTGAAGGAGTGGAGCGCGCGCGAGATGTCGCAGGCGGGCGACCGGCTGGCTTCGATCGCGGCGGCGGGAGGCCCGAGGCTCTTCGACGCCCTCAAGGCGGGCGCCAACCGGGCCGCCGGACGGCGGCGCGACGGCTCGGGCGCGATGCTGGTGGTGACCCGGGGCGCCGACCACGGCAGCCGCTCGGGCGCCAGCGACGTGCTCGCCGCGGCGCTGCGCGGCGGCGTGACCTCGATCGGCATCGTCGCGGTTTCCGGCGGCGGGCAGGGCGGCGAGCAGCAGCTCGAGCGGCTCGCCGCCCGCACCGGAGGCACGGTGTGGAACGCCACGCCGGGCTCGCCGCTGCCGCCGTCGCTGGGCGCCGAGGTGCGCGCGCTGCTCGACCGCTACGAGATCACCTTCCGCGACGCCCGCTGGAAGCGCGACGAGACCACCCACCAGCTCGAGGCGCGCGTCGGTGACGCGACCGATGCGCCGAGCGGCACGCGTTCCTACCAGCCGATCGAGGTCTTCGAGCCGGCCTGGTGGGCGACCGGCGCGATCTGGATCGTGCTGTTCGCGCTCGCCATCGTCGCCGCCGTCGTCCTGCTCGGACGCCGGCGCAGGCAGGTCTGCCTGCTCGTCGTCCAGGGCGGCGAAGAGGACGGACAGTGGTACGAAGTGTTCGAGCTGCCGCTGCGGCTCGGCTCGAGCCGGGAGAACGACATCGTCATCGTGCGCGAAGGCATTTCACGAAACCATTGCCTGCTGCAGCGCGAGGGCGGGTCGGTCGTGCTCGTGGACACCAACTCGGAGTTCGGAACGTTCGTGAACGGCGCCCGCGTCGCGCGGCACGCGCTGGAGGAGGACGACGTCATCCGGCTGGGGCACGACGTGGAACTGGCGTACGAAGGGCGCTGACACCCAGGACCCGGGCGCAATCACCCGTTGCGCGAGAGGGGCCCGCCGAAGCATGCTGGTCCGCTGACGGGGTGGCTCACGGCCGCCCGCGGCGACGAGCGACGAGAGGAACGCTGACGACATGGCGATGAACAAGGACTTCGGCCCGTTCGAGCTGAAGGAAAAGATCGGCAGCGGCGGCATGGCGTCCGTGTATCTCGCCGTGCAGAAGTCGCTGCAGCGGCCGGTCGTGCTCAAGGTGCTCTATCCGCACCTCGCCGAGGACGAGAAGCTCGTGCAGCGCTTCGAGCGCGAGGCGCGCGCCGCGGCGATGATGCGCCACGAGAACATCATCCAGGTCATCGACTGCGGCCGGCAGGACGACGTCGCCTACATCTGCATGGAGTTCGTCGAGGGCATGGACCTCAAGAAGTGGCTCGAGGCCCACGGCACCCCGCCGATCGAGATGGCGCTGCTCATGATGCGCGACGTCTGCCGCGGCCTCGAGCACGCGCACGGACACCGCATCATCCACCGCGACATCAAGCCGGCGAACATCATGCTGACGCCGGACGGCACCATCAAGATCATGGACTTCGGCCTCGCGCGCAGCGGCACCGAGACGAGCACGCAGATGACCATGGTCGGCTCGGTGCTGGGGACGCCCGCCTACATGTCGCCCGAGCAGGCGACGGGCGAGGTCGTGGACGAGCGCTCGGACATCTTCTCGGCGGGCGTGGTCGCCTACGAGCTGCTGGGCGGCACCCGGCCGTTCCCGGGCGATTCCTACTCGACGGTGCTGCGCGCGATCCTGACCGTGGACCCGCCCGAGCTGTCGAGCTTCAACCCGCTGGTGCCCGAGGACGTCGCCGCGATCGTGCGCAAGATGCTCGCGAAGGACGTGACCAAGCGTTACGCGACCATCACGCAGGCGCGCGAGGAGCTGGAAGGCATCATCGAGCAGCTCGGCCTGCTGCGCGGCAAGGACCTGCTCAAGGAGTACGCGAGCCAGCCCGAGGCCGTCGGGCAGAAGTGGCGCCAGAAGCGCCTGTCGCGCCATCTCGACCAGGGCCTGTACTTCGAGAACATGGGGCTCGGCAAGATTGACGACGCGCTGCTCGAGTTCCGCCGCGTGCTGCATCTGGATCCGAACAACGCGGTCGCGCGCGACCACCTGAAGAAGCTCGAGCGCGAGCGCGAAAAGCTGGTCGCGAGCCAGCCCAAGGGCGCGCCCGTCGCGCCGGGCACGGTGGACGACGGCGCGACGATGGTCATGACGCCCGAGGAGGCCGCCGCGCAGGCGGCCGCCCCGAAGCCCGCGCCGACCGCGTCGGCCGCGAAGTCCGAATCCAGGGCGCCCGCCCCGGCGCCCGCGAAGTCCGACGCGAAGGCCCCCTCGCCGGCCGCCGCGAAGCCCGACGCGAAGGGTTCTTCCCGGCCGCCGGCGTCCGGCGCACCGGCCAGGCCCGCGGCCGCACCGCAGCCCGCGGGCGCGAAGAAGGGCGGCCTGCCGATGCCGGCACTCGTCGGCATCATCGTCGGCGTGATCGTGGTCGCCGTCGCCGCCATTTTCGTGCTCGGGCGGCAGCCGGGTGCCGGCACGCCCGAGACGCCAGGGACGGAAGCGCCGCTGGCGACGAGCACCGAGACTCCGCAGGTCGAGACCCCGCCAGCGGTCGAGACGCCGCCCGCCACGTCGGCGCCCGCCGTGCCGGTCGCGCCCGTGCTGACTCCGGCGCAGGTCGAGTCGGTGAAGACGCACGCCTCGCGCCTCAGGGCGGTGCGGGACTCGATCGCCGCGGCGAAGGCCGCCGCCAAAGCCGCGCTCGCGAGCGCCGCGCCGGCGGTGACGCCACCCGAGGCGGGCGACGCCACGGTGATCGTGACCGCCTCGCCGTTCGCCAACTTCACCGTGGACGGGCAGCCGAAGTCGCAGAACGCCCGGTCCTGGCGGGGCAAGCTCGCGCCGGGCAAGCACACGGTCCGCATCGAGCACCCGACGCTCGGAAAGCAGGAGTGGTCGCTCGACCTCGCGGCGGGCGAGACGAAGGAACTTGCCTACGACTTCCTCGCGGCCGCCTCCGGCACCATCAGCGTGACCTCGGAGGGCGGCTGGGCGGAGATCTACCTCGACGGTGACAAGGTCGGCCACGCGACGCCGTGGGTGATCACCGGCGTCCTGCCCGGCAGGCACGAGATCACGCTGGTGCGCGACGGCTGGACGGTGGATGGCGGCGCCAAGACGGTGACCGTCAAGGCGGGACAGGAGGCGAAGGTCTCGTTCAAGGTGAAGCAGAAGAAGTAGCCCGACTTACCGGCGCCGCGAGCCCCCCGCTCCCGGCGAAACTCGCTTCAGGCAAGGAGGCTCCGATGCGATCCCTGGTTTGGAAGCTCGTGCTCGCGGCACTGACGCTGGCGCTCGTCGCCTCGCCGATGCCCGGCACATCGACGGCGTGGGCCGCGGCCCCCGCCCTCGAGGAAGCGCAGGCGCTCTACGACGGCGCGAACTTCGCGGACGCGATCACGAAGCTCCGCCAGTCGCTCGCCTCCGGCGGACTCGCAGGCAGGGACGCCATCGCGGCGCGCGCGCTGATGGCGCGCTGCCTCGTCAAGTCGGGCAAGCGCCTCGAGGCCAAGCAGGCCTTCAAGTTCGTCCTCCGGCAGGAGCCGGGCTGGCGCCCCGACGCCAGCGTCGGGCCCGACGAGGTCGAGGTCTTCGAGCTGGCGCAGAAGGAGCTGACTGCCGAGCAGATCGAAGCGGGCAAGCGCATTCCTGCGAGCCTGTCGTTCTCGTTCGGCTCGGGCAACGGCGACAACAAGGACATGGCGGAGATCGCCGTGCCCGGCGGCGGCAAGGACAAGTACTCGGTCAAGCCCCAGATCGGCGGCTCGGTGCGCTTCCCGGTCGCGCAGAAGTGGTCGCTCGAGCTGGAGCTGCAGCGGCTGCGCGCCACGAATCGCGATTCCAACGCGCCGCCGAACGACACGCGCTTCGAGCTCACCGCCTACCCGCTCTCGCTGAGCGTCTACTACACGGCCTACACGCAGCGCTGGGTGCGGGCGAACCTGTTCGCGGGCGGCGGGCTGCTGTCGTCGGCGATCTCGAAGATCGAGTTCGGCGACTTCGGCGGCACGCCCCTGACCGTGTCCGGGCAGAAGAACGGAACCTACTTCCACGGCGGGCTCGAAGCCGAGCTGCTGGTCCATCCGCGCGTCGCGATCGCCGGCCGCGTCATGGGCCGCGCCGCCAGGGCCGAGAAGGTGCTGGACGAGTTCGATTTCGACGCCTACGGCGTGGCGACGCTCAAGAACCGCTCGATTGATTTCTCCGGCTTCTCCGCGACCCTCGGGCTTCGCGCCTACATCGGCTACTGATCCGCCGGCCGGGCCCACGGGCTGCCGGCCGCGCAGGGAGGCAATGCAATGAATCGCAGGATGCTCTTCGGATCGGGGACGGCGCGCGCGCTCGCAGGGGCGATCTTCGTCCTCCTCGCGGCGGTGATTTCGATCGCGCCGCGAACCGCGTTCGCGCAGGCGGCTCCGGTCGCACAGGCGCAGCAGCAGTACGACGCCGGCAACTTCGCCGACGCGCTGACCACGCTTCAGAACGCGCTCGCGAGCGGCACGGTGACCGGCAGCGACGCGCTCGCCGCCCGCCAGCTGCTGGGGCGCTGCCAGGCGAAGGTGGGCGACGTCGCCGCGGCGCGGAAGACGTTCCTCCAGATCCTCCGCGAGGATCCGCAGTACCGACTCGACGACGTCACGACTCCGCCGGACGAGATCGCCGTGTTCCGCGAGGCGCTGCGCACGTTCGAGGCCGAGCAGGCGCAGGCCGGCCGGCGGATTCCGGCGAGCCTCTCGGGCTTCTACGGGCTGGGTTCGGGCAGCAACGAGGATTTCGGCGAATACGTCGCGGTGGGTGGCGGCGACAAGAAGTTCGAGAACAAGCCGTTCTTCGGACTCGGCGTGCGTTTTCCGCTCGCGCCGCGCTGGTCGCTCGACCTCGAGCTGCAGCGCTTCCGGGCGACGAACGAGGACTCGGTCTCCGGTTCGGCGAAGGCGACCTACGAGCTGACCGCGACCCCCATGGTCGTGAGCGTGATCTACCTGCTCAAGGACACCGGCAAGCTGCGGGTCAACGCGTTCGCGGGCGGCGGCCCGATGCTGAACTCCTACGCCGCCGACAAGTTCCTGTTCTTCGGCTCGATCGCGATCAAGGTGACCGACACCAAGGTCGGCACCTACTTCCACGGAGGGCTCGAGGGCGAGTACCTGCTCCATCCGAAGCTGTCGGTGACCGGCCGGGCGCTGGTCCGTTCGGCGAAGGCCACGAACATGTACAAGGGATCGACCTTCTCCCAGTACGGCGGCCCGGTCACGATCGGCGACCGCGATCTGGACTTTTCCGGGTTCGGCGTGACGCTGGGGCTGCGCGGCTACATCGGGTACTGATCCGCATCGCCGTCGAGGCGGGCCGCTCCCTCGCGGGGGCGGCCCGCCGCATTTGACCTGTTGCGCGGCCGGCGGCCGCTGCCCTACGGTGGCCGGTATCGAGGCCGAACGCCGTCACGTTTCGCAGCCCGGAGGAGACGCCATGGACGATCGTCGCCGACCGCTGATGCAGCTGGTCGCGGTCCTGCTGCTCACCGCGCAACTCGCGAACGCCGCGCCGGCGCTGGCCGCGCCCGCTCCGGCGGCGGCAGGCTCGAGCGCGGCTTCGGCTTCGAGCCTCGTGATCCGCGCCCAGGGCTTCTACCGCGAGGCACGCTACGACGAGGCCATCGGTCTGCTCGCGGGTCCCGTCCTGCGCAAGGAGCTGAGCGGACAGACGCTGATCGACGCGCGGCTCGTGCTTGCCCGCTGCTACGTGAAGAAGGGCATCCTGCCGCGGGCGAAGACGCACTTCGAGGCGATCCTCGCGCTCGATCCGGCCTTCACCCTCGACCGCACGCGCGCCGACGCCGACGAGATCGCCGTGTTCAACGAGGTGAAGGGGGTCGTCGCGCCTCCGGCCGCGACCAGGCCGCAGACGCCGGTCAAGCCGGCGAGCCCGGGCAAGGAACCGCCGGCGAAGGCGCCCGCGACCGAGCCGGCCACCCCGCAGCTGCACAAGCCGGTCACCGAGGCGCCCGCCGGGCAGAAGGAAAGCTGGCTCAAGCGGAACAAGTACCTGGCGATCGGGCTGATCGTCGGCGGCGGCGTCGCGATCGGAGTCGCCGCGGGCGGCGGCGGGGGCGGAGGCTCGACGCCTCCCGGCCCGCAGGCCCTGCCCGGCTTCCCGGGAGTCCCGGCGCGCCCCTGACGACGGCGGTTCACGGCCGGCGCCCGCGCTCTCACGAGGCGTGATGCACGCTCCGGGTATCCGCCGTGTCGGGTTCCGCACGCCGATGGCCGCGTTTCTGACAAGGCCCGCACATGCGCGTGCGGTCGCTGCTCCAAGCCCTTGACCTTGAACGAGTCACCGGCCTAATCTCGCGACTCCATGCGCACATCCCACGATCGGATTTCGCGGGTCGGCCTCCCCGCGATCGCGCTCGCCTGCGTCCTCGCGGGCCCCGCCCTCGCGGGCGTTCCGCTGCCGTTCCTCGGCGGCGGCGGCAAGGTGAAGGTCACCATCACCGCGGCGGCCAACTCCAACAACTGCGGTGGCGACGCCGCCTCGGCGCTCAAGGTGCGTGTCTTCGCCGTCGCCGACGAGGCCGGCATCCGCACCGTGCTCAACAACAAGGGCCTGTCGTGGAGCAAGCAGATCGAGGCCGCGGGCGCCAACGTGCTCGGCAAGCCGGTCGAGGACTTCGTCGCCCCCGGAACCAGCAAGACCCTCGTGATCGCCCGCGACCCGAAGGCCAAGGTCATCGTGGTCGAAGGCAACTACTGCAAGAAGGCGGGCGCCGACTGGTATTTCGTCCACCCGGCGAAGAAGAAGTCCCTCAAGCTGACGTCGGGCGCCATGGGGTTCACGCTCACAACGGGGAAGTGACGCGATGGCCGAGCCGTCGAAGGACGCGAACGCGCAGGGACTGGGCGTCGTCTGGCAGGAAGGCATGCTGCTCTCGCCGCAGCACTTCCAGCAGATGGAGCGCGCGAACCACCAGCGGCTGACCCAGCGATTCCGCTTCAGCGAGCCCTTCGGGCACGGCCTGCGCTCGTTCACGCTCGACGACCAGGCGCTCCTGCACGGGCGCTTCAGCCTGATCCGCGCCTCGGGCGTGTTTCCCGACGGCACCTCGTTCGACACCGAGGCCGGAGACCCGCTTCCGACGCCGCGCGACATCGGCAAGTGGTTCGACGGTCAGCACGACCGGCTGCTGGTTTCGCTCGGCCTGCCGGTGCAGCGCCCCGGGCAGGCGCTGTCGGCCGAAACCGCCGGCGACGCGATTCCGGGCCCGCGCTACACGCGCCAGAACACCGTGCTCGCCGACGACCTCGTCGAGGGCGTGGATCGCGAACTGGCGCTGGCGCGACGCAACCTCGTGCTGCTGCTGCCCGACGAGGCGCTCTCGCAGCACGACGTGGTTCCGCTCGGCGAGGTGGTGCGCAGCTCGACCGGCTTCGCGATGCGCGAACCCTTCGGCGGAGCGGCCGACCCCTACATCCCGCCGGTCATCGCGCTCGAGGGCTCGCGCTCGCTGCACGCGCAGGTGCGGCGCATGCTGAACCTGCTGCTCGACCGCAGCCGCGAGCTGAGCGAACTGCGCACCAACCGCGGCGGAGTCGCGGAGTTCGGCCGCAGCGACACCGCGAACTTCTGGCAGCTGCACAGCGTGAACACCTACGTGCCGCTGCTGCGGCACTACGTGGACAACCCGCGCGTCCATCCGGAGGCCGTGTTCCTCGCGCTGACGACGCTGGCGGGCGAGCTGTGCACGTTCAACACCAAGATCTCGGCGCGCGAGCTGCCGGTCTACGAGCACGGCGCGCTCGGGACCTGCTTCGGTCAGCTGTGCCGGACGCTCGAGGAGCTGCTGCAGGAGAACATCCCGACCCGCGGCAAGCGCATCGAGCTGATCGCCAAGCCGGGCCCGATCCACGTCGGCGCGCTCAGCGAGCCCAAGCTGCTCGAGCCGCGCGCGCGGCTGTTCCTCGGCGTCTCGCACCCCGAGATGGACCGCCAGCAGGTCATCGCCACGTTCGCGCTGCGTGCGGTCGTCGCCTCAGAGCGCACCGTGCTCGGGCTGATGGCGGCGGCGCTGCCGGGCCTCAAGCTCCAGCCTCCGGCTCCGGTCCCGGCGGGCACGCCCAACCACAACTCGTACGACTACTTCGAGCTCGACCGCCAGCACGACCTGTGGCGCGACATCGCGGCCGCCCGGGACGTCGCCGTCTACCTGCCGCCCGAGTTCGCGAGCGCGAAGCTCGACCTCGTCGGCATCTGGGAGTAGCCGTGTTCGGACAACGGGGTCCCAAGAACCGCGGCCCGAAGAAGCGTGCGACCCGGTCGCAGTTCGAGGCGGACGCCTCCTCGCCGGGCATCTTCGAGACCGTCATCCGCGTCGCCTCGGGCGCGCCCAAGGCCGGCGGTCCGGCCGGCAAGCCCGACCGCCGTCCGCGCCTGGTGGACCTGGCGATCGAGCCGCTGGCCCTGCTGCACTCGGCGTTCGCGCCCGGCGCGCCGCTCGACGCGGCGCGCGTGCGGGAGCGCTGGCTGGCCCAGCGCGCCGCCTTCGAGGCGGCCGCGAAGGAGCACGGCCACCGCGAGAACGACGTGAAGCTGTCGGTGTACGCGCTGTCGGTGGCGCTCGACGAGGCGGTCATGAGCCACCCGGACAAGATCGGAGCCTGGCTGCAGGCGGGCGCGCTGCAGCTCGAGTTCCACGAGCAGCGCGAGCTGGTCGGCGGGCAGCGTTTCTTCCAGCGGCTCGAGGAACTGCGCAAGACGCGCGACGCCTCGATCGAGGCGATCGAGGTGTACGACGCGTGCCTGGCGCTCGGCTACCGCGGACGCTACGTCGCCGATCCGGCCGGGCGCGACGCGCTGGTCACGGCGCTGCAGACCGACATCACCGCCGTGCGCGGCGAAGCTCCGGCCTCGATTTCGCCGAACGCCCGGCGCACCGACGACGAGACGGGCGAGACGCTCAAGAAGCTGCCGCCCTGGCTCGCACCGGCGGTGCTCGCCGGAGCGGTGCTGCTGAGCTGGCTGACGGTCGTGCTCATCACCTTCCTGCACGCGCGCGGCGTCGCCGGCGCGCTGTCGAGGCTGTGAGCGTGATCCTGAGCCGGTACACCAATCCGCGCTTCGTCGCGCTCGCGGCGCTCGGGGTCGTCATCGCGCTCGGTTTCTTCCTGCGCAGGCACCTCGTTCTGTTCCTGGTGCTGACGCTGGTCATCGCGCTCATCGTGCTGGCGCTGGTGCTGTGGCGAATGATGGTCGAGCTCAAGACCGCCAAGGCCGGCAAGGAGATCCAGGGCGACCTCGACCGGCAGGTCGAGGAGGAAATCCAGAAGTCCACCTTCGGCCAGGACGTCGCGGTCCGGAACGTGAAGGCCGAGTGGGACCAGGCGATGGCCGAGTTCCGCAAGTCGCCGGTCGGAAAGCGGCTCGGTGATCGCGCGCTGGCTCAACTGCCGATGTACTTCGTCATCGGCCCCGAGGGTGCGGGCAAGAGCGCGCTCATCGAGGAGTCGGGACTGACGAGCGTGCTGCGCGACGCGCAGGGCCGGCCCAAGGCGGTGCGGGGCGTCGGCGGCGGACGCGACTTCAGCTGGTGGTTCACCGAGCAGGCGTTCCTGCTCGACATGTCCGGACGGACGCTCAAGCGCTCGCAGTTCGACGACACCGACGACTGGGTGGCGTTCCTCAGGTCGCTCCAGCGGCAGCGGCCCGAGCGGCCGATCAACGGCGTCGTGATCACCGTGCCGGTGCACGAGGTGGCCGGCGGCGCGAAGGAGAAGGTGGACCCGCTCGCGGTCACGCTGCGCGAAAGGCTTCGTGACCTCGGCCACCACCTCGGCATGGAGTTCCCGGTCTACGTGGTGTTCACCCATTGCGACCGCATCGCCGGGTTCGCCGAGACGTTCGAGGGCTTCGGCGACGAGCAGGCGGAGCAGGCCTGGGGCGCGACCGTGTCGTTCGCCAAGTCGCGCGAGACCGCGGCCGAGTCGCTGTTCGAGGCGGAGTTCGGCACGCTCGTCGCCACGCTCGGCACGCTGCGCACCGAGCGCGTGCACGCGCTCGCCGACGACGCGCAGCGCATGCGGGCGCTGGCGTTCCCGGCGCAGATCGAGAGCCTGCGGCCGGACCTTCAGCATTTCATCCAGCAGGTCTTCCACAAGGGCAAGGGCCCGGCCGAGGGCGGGCTCTTCCGCGGGTTCTACTTCGTCTGCTCGAAGGTCGGTGGCGAGACCGTGGACCGCGTCATCGGAGCCGCCGCCGAGTCCGCCGGGTTGCCGCCCCGGCTCGAGGCCCCGACTCCCGAGGTCGCACGGCGCGCGTGGTTCACGACCGGCCTGTGGCGGCGGATCGTGCTGAAGGACGCGATGCTGGCCTCGGCGAGCCAGTGGGCGCGGACGGCGGCCCAGCGCAAGCGCTGGATGCTGCTCGGCGGCGTCGGCGGCGCCTACCTGCTGCTCACGCTGCTGTTCGTGATCCTCGCGGTCAACGTCGCCCGGCCCGTGCGCGACGCCGCCAGCGCGGCCCGGACGCTGGCCGACCTCGGCGACGACTTCGTGCCGCGGCAGGCGCTCGGGCGGCTCGACGCCATGCGCGTGGCGCTCGAGAAGCTGGAGGACAACCGCGCGCACAAGACGTTCGGCATGCGGCTCGGCGCCTACGCCGGCGACGGCGTGGTGGACGCCGCACGGGAGCTGTACGTGCGGCGCGCGGAGCAGTACCTGCTCCAGCCCATCGCGAAGGAGGTTCGCGACACGCTCGAGGCGCAACTCGCCAGCGACCAGTCGAGGTTCGCCAACCTCTTCTACCAGTACCAGGCCTACCGCCTGCTCTCGGACCCGCACTCGACGGTCGAGCCCTCGGATTCGGTCGTGTTCGGCAAGGTCGTCGTCACCATGCTGCGCCCCGAGCTCGAGCGCGTCTCGGACGATTCGCTGCGCTACTACGCGGCGCTGGCGCGCGCGCAGGCGCGTTGCCTCGCCGATCATGGCGAGCCCAAGCGGCGCTTCGGCGACTTCGACGAAGGGCTGGCCGCCCGCGCGATCGCGACGCTGCAGCGGCGCTGGAACGAATGGCCGACGCTGTACGACGACATGATCGCCGACGCGAACGAGGCCATCGACGGGCTGACCGTGAAGCGCATCCTCGCCGACGCGAAGAAGAAGCAGGAGCTGTTCGTGGATACGGGAACGCTTCCGGGCGCCTACACGCGCGCGGGCTGGGAGGGTTTCGTCCGCCCGCGGCTCGCGGTCATGCAGCATGCCGTGCGGCGCGAGAAGGACCCCGAGCTGCAGGCGCAGCTCGGCGCTGCCGTGAGCGGCCTGACCGCCGAGCTGGGCAAGCGCTACGCCGACGACTACGTGAACGCGTGGGTGACGTTCCTCACGGGGCTCAAGGGCCGCCCGCAGGGCAGCAAGGGCCGCGCCTCGCTGCAGCGCGAGGCGTCGTTCGATTCCGAGATCGAGGCCGTGCTCCGCCGCGTGCGCACCGAGACGCAGCTCGAGGGCGAGCCGCGCGAGATCGCCTCCGTGCGCGAGCGTTTCGGATTGTTCGACATCTGGCTCTCGCCGCCGAAACGCGAAGGTTTCGCCGCGTTCAAGTCCAAGGTGCCGTTCCTGCGCAGCGACCTCGACCGCTCACCGGAGGAGGACTTCCGCGCCCGCCTCGCCGCCGCGGCGAAGGCGAAGGACAAGCAGGGCATTGACGGCGGCATGTACAAGAACGTCACGATCGTGGCGCTCGACTTCACCGATCCGGCGAGCGCTCCCTGGCGCAAGACCGACCCGGGGGTCGCCCGGGCGCTGCGCGCCGTGCTGACCATCATGAAGCCGTTCAATGTCGGCGGTGGCGGCGGCGGCTCGATCGCGGCTGGTGGCGGCGGAGGCGGCGGTGGCGGCGCCACCGACCCGGGCGACCCGGTGGCCTTCGCGCAGGACTGGCAGGCGCAGGTCGTCGCGCCGTTCGCGTCCATGGCCGGCGACTATCCGTTCAACGCCGGCGGCAGCGACGTCAAGATCAGCGAGTTCTCGAACTACTTCAAGCCCGGCGGCGGACTCGATCAGGTCTACAACACGCACCTGAAGAACCGCGTGAGCCGCGAGGGCCAGGAGATCGGGCAGCAGATCGCGGGCACCACTCCGGCGATGCGCGCGTGGGTGAAGAAGGCGTTCGCGATCCAGGACGCGTTCTTCAGCAGCGGCCCCGAAGCGAAGCTGATGTTCGACGTGAAATCCAAGGCCGACCAGCTCAAGCCTGCGGGCGCGCTGCGCTCGATCACCTGGCTCGTCGGCACGACGTCGTTCTTCTACGAGATGGGCGACGACCTTCCGGTGACGCTCACCTGGTCGGCGGAGAACGCCGGGCAGGGCTCGTCGGTCGGCGCCGACGTCAACGGCACGCCCGTGGACGGCCCGAAGGCCGAGGGCGAATGGGGACTTTTCCGCGTGCTCGACAAAGCGTCGCTCAGCCCGACGGCCGGCGACCACGTGCGCGCGACCTGGAGATTCGGCACCGTCACCATGGTGGTCGAGATCATCCCGAAGACGAACGTTCACCCGTTCGTCTCCGGTTTCCTGCGGCTCGGTCCGCCGCCCCCGGCCGGGGGCAACTGACCGCGTCGCAAGCCGCTTCGGGTTTTCGAACCGCGGTGCCGGCAGGGCCGGCCCCGCAGAAATGCCGTTGCCCCGCATCTCCCTGAACGACTAGGTTTTGCGCCGCACCTGCGGCGTCTTCACCCGATCGATCCGGAGGCCGTGAGCGTGGAAGTTCTCGAACTCGGCAGGAAGCCAATCTCGGACGCGGCGCCCACCGGGGTGCCGAGCCGCGACGACCCGGCGTACGAGGCGCTCGCGACCGAATTCCGCAAGCTGGAGCTTCCCGAGCTTCCCGCGGTGGACTGGCCCGGTGCGGTCAAGCTCGCGAGCGACATCCTCGGCGGCAAGTCGAAGGACGTGATGGCGGGCGTCTACCTGGCCATGGCGCTTTTCGAGTCGCGCGGCTACGAGGGCCTGGCCGACGGCGTGACCGTCCTGCACGACATGCTGTCGAGCTACTGGGACACGATGCACCCCGAGCGCGTCCGCCCGAGGCAGACCGCGTTCCAGTACCTCGGGGACCGCGGCGGCAAGCGGGTCGGCCAGCGCGGGCCCGAGGGCGCGAGCCGCGAAACGCTGCAGCGCATCGTGGACACCGTCGGGAAGATCGACGCGCTGCTCTCCGAGAAGCTCGAGGGCGGCTCGGGGCTGCTCTCCGAGCTGACGCGCGAGCTGCGCGACGTGCTGAACCAGACCTCGGCGCCGCCGCCGCCACCCGCGGCGTCCAGCGCACCGGCCGCCGCGTCGTCGTTTTCGGCGCCGGCGGTCTCGGCGCCCTCGTCGGTGGGCAGCGAGGCCGATTTCGACGCGGCGGTCGCCGCCATCCGCCCGGCGCTGCGCGCGCTCGGCGAGTTCAAGCGCTCGGCGAACCCGCGCGACCCGATGGCCTACCGGCTGCCTCGCATCGCCCTATGGATGGCGATCAAGCAGTCGCCGCCCGCGACCGGAGGGCAGACGTCGATTCCGGCGCCGCAGCCGCCCGATTCGCTCGCGAAGCTCGAGGGCAAGCTCGCCGCGCAGCAGTGGGCGGGCGTGCTCGAGGAGACCGAGAGCCGCATGGCGAACGCGGTCTTCTGGCTCGACCTGCACTACTGCGCCTACAGCGCCCTGCGCGGCATGGGCGCCGACTTCCTCCCGGCCTCGGACGCGGTGGCGGCCGAGGTGCGCGGGTTGCTCCAGCGCCTGCCCGAGCTGCCCGATCTTTCGTTCGCGGGCGGTGTGCCGCTGGCGAGCGAGGCGACGCGCGCCTGGATTCGCGAGACCGTGATGGCCGCCCCGGGCGGCGGCGCGAAGTCCTCCGGCGGGCTGATGCTGTCCGCCGAAGGCGGCGAGCCCGAAGGGCTCTCCGAAGCGCGCGACGAAGCCGCGGCGCTGGTCGCGGGCGGCAAGCTCGGCGACGCGGTGCGCCGCTTCGAGACCGGTGCGGCGCGGGCGATCAAGGCGCGCGAACGCGCGGCGTGGAAGGTCGCGGTCGCGCGGGTGTGCGCCGACGCCGGCCGGCACGACGTGGCGCTCGCGCAGCTCGAGGCGCTGCAGGACGACCTGCACTCCACGACGCTCGAGGCCTGGGATCCCGAGCTCGCCTCGCAGATGCTCCGCCTGCAGCTCTCCGCCCGGCAGAAGGCCGTGCCGGCGGGCGCGGGCGCCGAGGAACAGCAGAAGACGCGCGAATTGCTCCGACGCCTCGCCCGACTGGACGCGGCGGCGGCCCTGGAGTTCCAACGCCCGGCGCAGTGAAGCCCGCGGCAGCGGGCACTACTGAACCCGAGGAAAGGAGAAAACCATGGCGAAGGACGGATCGGTTGGGCCGCGGTCACGAATCAACATCAAGTACACCGCGGCGATCGGCGACGCGCAGAAGGAGATCGAGCTGCCGCTGCGCCTGCTCGTGATGGGCGACTTCACCGGCAAGCAGGACTCGACGCCGCTGGCGGATCGCAAGGCCATCTCGCTCAACAAGGACAACTTCCACGAGGTCATGAGCAAGCAGAAGCTCGAGGCGCAGATCGCCGTGAAGGACAAGCTCACGGATGATCCCGATTCGCAGCTCGCGCTCAAGCTCAAGTTCGACTCGCTCAAGGACTTCACGCCGGGCCAGCTCGCGCATCAGGTGCCCGAGCTCGCGAAGCTCATGCAGGTGCGCGAGGCGCTCATGGCCCTCAAGAGCGACCTCAACAAGGCGGACTTCCGCAAGAAGCTGGAACAGCTGGTCACGGACCCCGAGCTGCGGTCGAAGCTCGAGGGTATGCTCGGAGAGTGACGAAGCGGGGGCCGCGCCGCGCACCCCCTCGAACGGAACGTCGGCACGCGTGACGCGTGCGTGGAGGTCGTGAGATGGCAGACGAGACGGAAGGCCAGCAGCAGCAGCAGGCGGCCCAGTTCGGCGAGGGCGTGCCGCAGCTCGAGGAGCTGATCAGCACCACCGCCGGTTCGCCGCAGGAGGAAGGCTACGAACTGGTCAGCACCGGCATCCGTGAGTTCGTCCGGCGGCTGCTCGGCAAGCCCGGCGTCAAGGTGAACGCCGCGCTGCTGACCGAGTTCGTGGCGGACCTCGACAAGAAGCTCAGCCTGCAGGTGGACGAGATCCTGCACCACCCCGACGTGCAGAAGCTCGAATCGGCGTGGCGCGGGCTGTTCTTCCTGGTGGACCGCACGAACTTCAAGGAGAACATCAAGCTCGAGTTCGTGAACGTGACGAAGGACGACCTGCTCACGGACTTCGAGGACGAGCCCGAAATGACCCGCACGGGCATGTTCAAGCACGTTTACGACAGCGGCTACGGCGTGTTCGGCGGCGAGCCCGTCGGCGCGATCGTCGGCAACTACGAGTTCGACGCCTCGGCGCCGCAGGACGTGAAGCTGCTCGGCTACTGCGCGAGCGTCGCGGCCATGGCGCACGCGCCCTTCCTGTCGTCGGCCGGCGCGCGCACGTTCGGGGTCGAGTCGTACGAGAAGCTGGCCGGGATCAAGGACGTGAAGAGCGTCTTCGAGGGCCCGAAGTACGCTCGCTGGCGCTCATTCCGGGACTCGGAGGACGCGCGCTACGTCGGGCTCGCGGCGCCGCGCTTCCTGCTGCGGCTGCCCTACGGCTCCGAGACGGTGCCGGTCAAGGAGTTCGGCTACGAGGAGTCGGTGACCTCGTCGCACGAGAACTACCTGTGGGGCAACACGGCGTTCGCGTTCGCCTCGCGGCTGACCGACGCGTTCGCGAAGAACCGCTGGTGCGCGAACATCATCGGCCCGCAGGCCGGCGGCGCGGTCGAGGAACTGCCGGTGCACGTCTTCAAGGCGGCGGGCGCCGACACGATGAAGATCCCGACCGAGGTGCAGATCGGCGACGCGCTCGACCTGTCGCTCTCGGACCTGGGCTTCGTCAGCCTGAGCTGGCGCAAGGGCAGCGACAACGCGGCGTTCTTCGCCGCCAACTCAGCGCAGAAGCCCGCGTACTTCGGCCAGAGCGCGAAGGGCAAGGAGGCGGAGGCCAACTTCAAGGTGGCGACCCGCCTGCCGTACATCTTCGTGATCTCGCGGCTCGCCCACTACATCAAGTGCATCCAGCGCGAGAACATCGGCCAGAACATGTCCGTCGAGAAGCTCAACCGCATGCTTTCGGACTGGGTCGGGCAGTACGTCTCCGACATGGACAGTCCGTCGGACGAGGCCATCGGCCGCCGCCCGCTCAAGAAGGCCGAGATCAACGTCGAGGAGATCCCGGGCGAGGTGGGCTGGTACCGCGTCGGCCTGAAGGTCATGCCGCACATGAAGTACGAGGGCGCGGATTTCACGCTCTCGCTGGTCGGCAAGCTCGACAAGAAGAAGGGTTGATCCATCCCGGGGGCGGGACGGCCGGCGCACGCCGGCCGTTGCCCGGTGACGCAGTTCCCGTCCTCGACCTCGAACGTCACCCAGGAGGTGATTGCAGATGGCTGAAACCGTCCACCTGTACCTCAAGTCCAACGGCAGCGACATCCAGGGCGAGAGCTCGCAGACCTCGCTGGGACGCGAGAACAGCATCGAGTGCGTGCACTTCGAGACCGCGGTCAAGACCGCGCGCGAGACCGGCAGCGGCATGGCGACCGGCCGCCGGCAGCACGAGCCGATCCACATCCTCAAGCGGATCGACAAGGCGTCGCCTTTGCTGGCGAAGGCGCTGTGCAACAACGAGGTCATCGAGGGCACGTTCAAGTTCTTCCGCCCGAACCCGACCGGCGACGGGACGACCGAGCAGTTCTACACGGTCGAGATCAAGAAGGGCCGCGTCGCGAGCCAGAAGCAGTGGGTGCCGGACACGATCAATCCGGCTTCCACGAACATGCCGCCGATGGAGGAAGTGTCGTTCGTTTTCCACACGATCACGTGGACCTACGAGAACGGCGGCGTCACGCACCAGGACACCTGGGACGCGCAGCGCTAACCACGGTCGCCGGCCGCGGGGGGTGTTCCCCCGCGGTCGGACCCGTCACCCGGAGCGCCCCGTGGCCCGCGAACTCAGCCTGCTCGATCGCATCAAGCACCCGGACCGCGAGGACCGGCGGTCGGTGGACCCCGACGCCGGCCGGCTCGCGCAGTCCGTGCTGCGCAACCTCGAGCGCCTGCTGAACTCGCGCCACGGCAGCGCCCCGACGTGCCTGGACTACGGCATCCCGAGCCTCGAGGACGTCATGCACGGAGGCTCGGACTCGCTGCGCGACCTGACGGGCGAGATCAAGCGCAGCATCGAGGACTACGAACCACGCCTTCGCAACGTGCGCGTCCGCCTCGTCCCGAAGGGGGAGGAGGCCACGCTGCTGCGCTTCGACATCACCGCGGAGCTGGTCCTCGGCGGCCGGCGCTCGCGCGTGCACTTCGAGACCCGGGTCGAGAACTCCGGCCACCTGAGCGTGAAGGAGTAGCGGTGCGCTTCACGTACTACGACGAGGAGCTCGAGTACATCCGCAATCTCGCGCGCGAGTTCGGCGCGAACCATCACGAGGCGGCGCACCTCGTCGAGCCCGGGCAGGACCCCGACGTCGAGCGGCTGCTCGAGGGCTTCGCGTTCCTCGCGGCCCAGGTGAGGCAGACGCTCGACGACGATTTTCCCGAGCTCACGCACGGGCTCTTCAACATGCTCTGGCCGCACTTCCTGCGGCCGGTGCCGTCGCTCGCGATCGAGCAGTTCAAGGGGCGCCAGGGGGCGCTGCGCCATTCGCTCCGCGTGCCGCGCGGCGCCGAGGTCGTGAGCGAGGAGTCGGATTCGGACCTGCGCTTCCGTTACCGCACGTGCTGGGACGTGCGCGTTCAGCCGCTGGAGCTGGATTCGGCGGCGATCGAGACGACGCGCCGGGGCGAGTCGAGCCTGGTGCTGCAGTTCGCCCTGCACCCGAACGTCAAGTTCGACTCGCTCGACCTGCCGAGCCTGCGGCTCTACCTGCACGAGGACGTGCGCCACTCCTGGCAGCTTCACTACCACCTGCTTCGGCGGGTGGCCGAGGCGACCGCCACCGCCGACGCCGGCGACGGTCCGGTGCCGTTGCGGCTCGAGCCCGTCGGCTTTTCGCGCGAGGAGGCGGTGCTTCCGCACCGTGACGGCGTGCCGATGGGGCACCGCCTGCTGCAGGAGTACTTCGTCTTCCCGCAGAAGTTCGGGTTCGTGGACCTGTGCGGACTCGAGGCCCTGCGCGGCGACCAGGTGAAGTCGCGCTTCACGGTGCGCATCGTGTTCGACGGCGAGTCCGAATCCGGCATGCGCGTGGCCAAGGACGACATCCGCCTGCACTGCGCGCCGGTGCTGAACCTGTTCACGCACGAGACGGAGCCGGTGACGCTCGAGGCGACGCGCGCGCGCTACGCGCTTCGGCCGCAGGGCGCCGACCGTTCGCGGCTCGACATCTGGTCGGTGGACTCGATGTCGGTGCGCGGCACCGACCGCGTGGATCGCGAGATTCCGTGGTTCTACTCGTTTTCTCCCGACGTCTTCCGCGAGTCGCCGGCCTACTTCAGCGTCCGGCGCCAGGTCGCGCCCGACGGCGAGAGCTTCCTCACCTGGGCGACCGTGGTCGAGGCGAGCGGCGACCCGCACCCGATCGGCGAGGGCACGGCGACGTTCGAGATCACGTGCACGAACGGGCGCGGCGTCGCCGCGCTCGAAGCCGGCGTGCTCAAGGGGGTGACCGACACGAGCCCGACCGGCGCGACGTTCGAGAACATCACCAAGCCGACCCCGCAGATCGAGGTGCCGCAGCGGATCGGCCTGCTGTGGCGGCTGCTGTCGCTGATGAGCCTGAACCACCTGCGGTTCGCGTCGGCCGAAACGCTCTCGCTCACGCTCGAGCTGATGGCGTCCCTGAACGCCGGCACCGCGACCGGCGACAAGGGCTTCGGCGCCGGCGGGCAGGACGAACGCGCGGCCCGCGAGATCCAGCGCCGCATCCGCGCGATCCGCACGGTGGACGCGAAACCGGTCGAGCGCATCCATGGCGGCGGGATGATCCGCGGGTCGCGGATCACGGTGGCGGTGGATCCGCAGCCGTTCGAAGGCATCGGGGCGCTGCACCTGTTCGGCTGCGTGCTCGACGAGTTCTTCGCCTCGCACGCGACGATCAACACCTTCACGCAGCTCGACCTTCGTCACGACGAGAGCCGGCTGCCGCTGCAGTGGCCGCCGCGGCTCGGGCAGGAGCGGCTGTGAGCGAGCCGCTCCGCCATCCCGCGCACGCGTGGGACTTCCACCCGCTGGTGCGCCATCTCGTGGAGCGCCTGAAACCCCGCGTGGGGCCTGGCCAGCCGGGGCGCCCCGAGCACGAACGCATCCGGTTCGTCTCGAATCCGTCCCTCGGATTTCCCGCGTCCGAGGTCGAGTCGGTCGAGTGGAGCGGTCGCGAAGGCGAGGAGGTCGCGACCGTGACGGTGAACTTCATGGGGCTGCAGGGACAGGCATCGCCGCTGCCGCTGACCTATGCGCAGGAACTGCTCTGGGACCTGAACGAGCCCGAGGGCCGGCGCCAGCGCGACTTCCTGGACCTGTTCAACCACCGCATGGTGTCGCTGCTCTTCCGGGCGCGCCAGAAGTACCGCCACGCCCAGCGCTTCGAGCGCGGGGGCGGCGACGAGTTCACGGCCCGGGTGCTGGCGCTCGCCGGGCTCGACGACGAGGCGGTCCGCGGCGCGTCCGGGGCGAGCATGCAGCAGGTCCTGCGCGGGCTCGGCGTGCTGGCGAACCGTCACCGCAGCGCCGCGGGCCTCGAGGACATGCTGCGCGCCTGCTTCCCCGGCATCGGCGTGAGCGTGGTCTCGTGCGTCGCCCGCCGGCTGGGCATTCCCGCCGACCAGCGCCTGTACCTCAAGCCCCCGCGCCGGACGGCCCCGCGACGAGGCGACGCGCTCAGCGGGCTCGGGCGCGACACCTGCCTCGGCACGAGCCGCGTGGATTCCAGCTCGGCGTTCCGCGTCTCGCTCGGCCCCATGGACTTCGCCGAGTTCCGGCGCTTCCTGCCGGGCGAGCCCGACTTCACGGCGCTCGCAAGGCTGACGCGCCTCTACGTGCAGGACCCGCTCGACTTCGACGTCGAGCTGCGCCTGCGGGCCACGCAGCGCCCGGCATTGAGCCTCGACCCGCGCGAGGGGCTTCGCCTGGGTCAGACCACCTGGATCGCGCCCACCGACGCGCGCGAGGGCGCCACGCGCCTTCGCGTCCCCGCGGCGGACGCGCACGCGAACGACGAGACCATCAACGCCGCCTGAGCGGCGGCCGGGAGAGAACGGGAATGGAAGTCGACCTCAAGCAGCTGCCGCGCAAGCTGAACCCGACGTGCCGGCGCACCCTCGAGGCCGCGCTCGGCCGCTGCATGGCGGCCGGGCACTATGAGCTGACGGCCGAGCACTGGCTGATCCAGCTGCTCGAGGACCCGGGCTCGGACCTGATGCCGATCCTGAGGCACTTCGAGATCTCGCAGGTCGTCTTCCAGAAGACGCTGCAGCGCGCGCTCGACCAGATGAAGGCGGGCAACCCGGGGCGGCCGGTGTTCTCGCCGCTGCTCACGCTGCTGATGAAGGACGCGTGGATCAACGCCTCGATCACGATGGGCCAGCCGCTCATCCGCTCGGGCGTGCTGTTCTCGACGTTCATCGGCGCGGCCGGGCGCTACAGCGGCGAGGACTTCTCGTCCATGTTCGACAACGTCCGGTTCGACGAGCTCAAGCGCGACATGGAGTCCATCTGCAGGACCTCGCGCGAGAACGGCGAGATCGCCGAGGCGGCGGCGGTGCAGGGCGGCGCGGGCGGACCGGCCGGCAGCGCCCCGCTGGGGGGCGGCACCGGCGGCGAATCGGCGATCGCCCGCTTCATGACCGACTTCACCGCCAAGGCGGCGAAGGGCGAGATCGACCCGGTGTTCGGGCGCGACCGCGAGATCCGGCAGATGATCGACATCCTCGCGCGGCGCCGGAAGAACAACCCGATCGTGGTCGGCGAGCCGGGCGTGGGCAAGACCGCCGTGGTCGAGGGCCTGGCGCTGCGCATCGCGCAGGGCGACGTGCCCGACGTGCTCAAGAACGTGCGCCTGCTGTCGCTCGACCTGGGTCTGCTGCAGGCCGGCGCGAGCGTCAAGGGCGAGTTCGAGAACCGGCTCAAGAACGTCATCGCCGAGGTCAAGGGCTCGACCACGCCGATCATCACGTTCATTGACGAGGCGCACACGCTGATCGGCGCCGGCGGTGCCGCCGGCACCGGGGACGCGGCGAACCTGCTCAAGCCGGCGCTCGCGCGCGGCGAGCTGCGCACGATCGCCGCCACGACCTGGTCGGAGTACAAGAAGTACTTCGAGAAGGACCCGGCGCTCGAGCGGCGTTTCCAGCTCGTCAAGCTCGACGAGCCGAGCGAGGCCGACGCGGTCGTGATGATGCGCGGGCTCAAGGACAAGTACGAGGCGGCGCACGGCATCCGCATCCTCGACGAGGGCATCGTCGCGGCCGCGAGGCTTTCGAGCCGCTACATCGCCGGCCGCCAGCTTCCGGACAAGGCGGTGGATCTGCTCGACACCGCCGCGGCGCGAGTCAAGATCGGACGCGCGACCCGGCCCGAAGCGGTGGACCAGCTCGAGCGAACGATGCAGGCGCACCAGCGCGAGCGCGAGGCGCTGCTCGGCGACGCGCGCATGCGCGCCACGCAGAGCGGCGACCGTCTCGCGGAGCTGGACGAGGAGCTGAAGAAGCTCGGCGGGGAGCGCGACGCGCTGATGAAGCGCTTCGAGCGCGAGCAGGCGGCCGTGCTCAAGGTGCTCGACCTGCGCGGGAAGATCGAAGCGGCCGCGAAGGGCGGCGGCGAGGCGCCGCCGCAGGCCGAGCTCGACGCGGCGCTGGCCGAGCTGACCGCCGCGCAGGGCGATTCGCCGCTGGTTCCGCTGGACGTGGACGCGCGACTGGTCGGCGGAGTGGTCGAGAGCTGGACCGGCATCCCGGTCGGCAAGATGGCGCAGGACGAAGCCACCTCGATCCTGCAGTTCAAGGACCGGGTCGCGTCGCGGCTCAAGGGTCAGGATCACGCGATTGACGCCGTGGACCGCGGCCTGCGCGCCTCGCGCGCCGGGCTCAAGAACCCGGGCACGCCGATCGGCGTGTTCCTGTTCGTCGGCCCGAGCGGCGTCGGCAAGACCGAGCTGGCCACGATCGTCGCCGATCTCATGTTCGGCGGCGAGCGCTTCCTGACCTCGATCGCCATGTCGGAGTTCCAGGAGAAGCACAGCACCTCGCGCCTCATCGGCACGGGCCCGGGCTACGTCGGCTACGGCGAGGGCGGCGTCCTGACCGAGGCCGTGCGGCAGCGCCCGTACTCGGTGGTGCTGCTCGACGAGGTCGAGAAGGCCGACCCCGAGGTGCTGAACCTGTTCTACCAGGTGTTCGACAAGGGCGTGCTGGCCGACGGCGAGGGCCGCGTCATCGATTTCAAGAACACGGTCGTGTTCCTGACCAGCAACCTCGCGACCGACACGATCACCCAGCTGTGCAGCTCGCCGGTGCGGCCGACGCGCGAGGAGCTGGTCGCGGCCATCCGCCCGGCACTCTCGCAGTGGTTCAAGCCCGCGCTGCTGGCGCGCATGGAGATCGTTCCGTTCCTCACGCTCGCTCCGGAGTTCCTGCGCGAGATCGTGCAGCTCAAGCTGGGCAAGGTGGCCGCGCGCCTCAAGGACAGCCACAAGATGACGCTGGAGCTCGACCCGAAGATGATCGACGTCATCACGAAGCGCTGCACCGAGGTCGAGACGGGCGCCCGCAACATCGATCACATCATCACGCAGACGCTGCTGCCCATGCTGTCCACGGCCCTGCTCGAGCGCATGGCGCTGGGGCCGCTGCCGGGCGCCGTCCGCATGACGGTCGCCGAGGACGAATCGTTCCGGCTGGAGTTCATCGAGTCGGCGAAGTAGGGGGAGGCGATGCCGGACAAACAACAGTTCTACTCGCTCCAGATCGAAGGCCTGTCGTCGGAGCTGCGCGTCGTGCGCTTCCGCGGCACCGAGGGCATCTCGGAGCTGTTCGAGTTCGAAGTGGACTTCGTCAGCGACGACCCGGCCATCGACTTCGAGGGCACGGTCGGAAAACCGGCGCTGCTCGAGATGCAGACCAACGACGACCCGCGATGCGTGCACGGCATCGTCGCGAGCATCGAGGAGTACGGTGTCGGCCCGAAGTTCACGAACTACTCGGTGACCATCGTGCCCGCGCTGTGGACGTTCGGGCTGCGCAAGGACTCCTGCATCTACCAGGCGATGAACGTGCCGGACGTCATCAAGGACATCCTCACCTCGGGCGGGTTCTCGAGCGGTTCCGACTTCGAGCTGCGCCTGGCGGCGGGCTACCCGAAGCTCGAGTATTGCGTCCAGTACCGCGAGTCCGACCTCGAGTTCGTCACGCGGCTCATGGAAGAGACGGGCATCTTCTACTTCTTCGAACACACGAGCGACGGACACCTGCTGGTGCTGGCCGACGACCCCGGCAAGCACGCCGACATCGCCGGCAACGCGGTGCTCGACTTCCGGGCGGTGGACACCGGCATGCAGTCGGACAAGGAGGAGGTGTCGGCGCTGCGCTACTCGCGCTCCCTGCGCACCGGTTCCGTCGCCATGCGCTCGTTCAACTTCGAGAAGACGGCGCTGACGCTGGAGACGACGTCCAAGGCCGACGCCGACGCCGACTACGTGGACTACGACTACGACGGACGCTACGTGGCGGAGGGCGCGGGCAAGGACCTGGCGAAGATCCGACAGGAGTCCTACGCCGTGACCCGGCGCGTGCTGACCGGATCGTCGAACTGCCGGCACCTGACGGCCGGCTACAAGTTCGGGGTCCAGGAACATCCGCGCGACGAATTCAACTCCGACTTCGTGCTGGTGCGCGTCAAGCACGCGGGGGAGCAGCCTCAGGCCGCCGGTGCCGACGCGATGGGTGCGGGCGCCGGACAGCGCGCCTACGTGAACGCCTTCGAGGCGATTCCCGCCGACGTCCCGTTCCGTCCGGCGCAGACGACCGAGCGCGGCCTCGTCGAGGGCCCGCAGACCGCCACGGTCACGGGGCCCGCCGGCGAGGAAATCCACTGCGACGCGCACGGCCGGGTGAAGGTCAAGTTCCACTGGGACCGCTACGGCAAGGCCGACGACAAGGCCTCGGTCTGGATCCGCGTCGCCCAGAGCCATCGCCTCGGGGACATCGCCATCCCGCGCATCGGCGAGGAGGTGATCGTGGACTTCCTCGAGGGCGATCCGGACCAGCCGATCATCACCGGGCACGTTTACAACGGCACGCGGCCATTCCCGTATTCGCTGCCCGGCGACAAGACCAAGTCGAGCTTCAAGACCTACTCCTCGCCCGGCGGAGGAGGCTTCAACGAGCTGCGCTTCGAGGACGCCTCCGGCAGCGAAGAGGTGTTCATGCACGCGCAGAAGGACATGAACGTCAAGACCCTGCACGACAAGACCGAGGACATCGGCAACGACTACACGCACAACGTCGGCCACGACGAGACGCGTGAGGTCAAGCACGACCGCTTCCGAAAGGTCGGCAACAACGAAGCGGTGGACATCGCGAAGGATCAGCTGATCAAGATCGGCGCCGACCGCACCGAGGCGGTGGCCGGCAACGAGTCGGTGAAGATCGACAAGAACCTCACGCACGAGGCCGTGGGCACGCGCAGCGAGACCACCGGCAAGGAGCGCACCACGTCGGTCGGCGCCAAGGACACGCTCAGCGTGGGCGACGACCAGGAAGTCAGCGTCGGCGCCGGCCAGTCGATCAGCGTCAAGAAGGACTACTCGCTCAGCGTGGACGGCGACATCTCCGTCGAGACGAAGGGCAAGCACGAGACGTCGTCCGACGGCAAGTACGGCGTGGACGCCAAGAAGGACGTCGAGATCAAGTCCGGAAAGAAGATCAAGATCGAGGGCACGAACGAGATCAAGCTCGAGTGCGGCAGCGCGAGCATCACGCTCAAGAAGAGCGGCGACATCGAGATCAAGGGCAAGAAGATCGACATGAAGGCCGACGGCGACATCCAGATCAAGGGCTCGAAGGTCTCCGAGAACTGACGCGCCCACCCGGGGAACGCATCCGCGATGTTCGCCATCACGAACGCCACCCGCCACGCCGCCACCGCGACGATCCTGACGGACGCCGACGGCCGCGACGTCGTGCTCGCCGTCGCCAAGGCGACGTTCGCGATCGGCCGCGGGCGGCGCCTCGAGCCGGCCGACCCGCCGACGCCGCTCGTGCGCGCCGACGAGTACCGGCAGAAGCCGGGCAAGTCGAGCCTCGCGGCGGCCGGCGAGTTCGCGTTCGCCAAGCCGCGCGCCGACGTGATCGTGCTGGGCAGCGCGCGCTCGCCGGGCGGCCGGCCCGTGACCGAGATGACCGTTTCGATCCGCGTCGGCGCCGTCGCGGCCAAGCTCGACGTGACCGGCGACCGCCTGTGGAAGAAGGGCCTGATGGGCGTCTCGCCCGGCAAGCCGGAGCGCTTCGCCGAGATGCCGCTCGTCTGGGAGCGCGCCTACGGCGGCGCCTGCCCGGCGAAGGACGGCGAGGGCCTCGACAGCTTCCGCGCGAATCCCGTCGGCCGCGGCTACTGGCTGACCGACAAGGACGCAGCCGACCAGCCGATGCCGAACCTCGAGTGGCCGGACGATCCGCTCAAGAAGCTCGCGAGCCGCCCCGCGCCTGCGTGCTTCGCGTTCGTCTCGCCCGACTGGGAGCCGCGCGCGTCGCTCGCGGGCACGCACGACGCGAAGTGGGAGAAGTCGCGGATGCCGCTCCTGCCCGAGGACTTCGACCCGGGCTTCTTCAACGTCGCGCCCGCCGCGCTCCAGGCGGCGAAGTACTTCGCGGGCGGCGAGCCGGTGAAGCTCGAGGGCCTGCACGCCGAGGGCGAGGTCGCCTTCGAGCTGCCGCGCGACCGGATCGACGTGCAGCTGCTGACGCCGGGCGACCGGCTCGACACGCACCCGGCCGTGCTCGACACCGTCGTGATCGACGCCGACAAGGGGCTCGTGCAGCTGGTCTGGCGCGCGTGCGTGCGCGCGCCCGATCCGCTCACGCGCCTGCAGCACGTGCGCATCCGCAGCGAGAAGTTCCCGGCGCCCGAGGAGACGGCCGAGGCCGCTCCCGCCGGGGCAGGAGGCGGCCGTGGCTGACGCGGACGCGATCGTCGTGACCGGGGCCGGCGTGCTCACCTCGCTCGGGCAGGCGGCGCAGAGCTGGGCCGCGATGCGGGCCGGATTCTCGCGCATCGCCGAGCGCGAGGACTTCCACCTGCTTGGGCCCGATGAGGAGTTCGACCTGCCCTCCGCGCTCACCGCCGCCGAGGCGCCGCCCGCGTGGGACGGCTCGCACCCGTGGGACCGGCTCGTCGAGCTGGCGCTGCCCGCGCTCGACGAGGCGCTCGAGAGCGCGCGCCTCACGCGCCGCGCGTGGCCCGCCGCGCACGTTTCGCTCTGCCTGCGGACGCCGTCCGGCGGCGCCGCGCCCGCCGAGATGGGCCGCTACGTGCTCGAGGCGATGTGGACCGACGGCGCGCTCCCGAAGCCCCGCGCGGCCGCGGTGCGCTTCGAGGGCCACGCGGCCGGCGCGGTCGCGATCGTGGACGCGGCGCGCGCGTTGCGCGCCGGTGAGCGCACGTGCTGCGTCGTCGGCGGCGCCGAAACGTTCCTCGACCCGGAAGCGGTCGAGGCGCTCGATCGCGCGTTCCGGCTCCGCAGCGAGCGGAGCGCCGACGGCTACCTGCCCGGCGAGGCCGCGGCGTTCGTCGTGCTCGAGACGGCCACCCGCGCCGCCGAGCGCGGCGTCAAGCCGCTCGCGACGCTCGCGGGCTACGGGCTCGCCGACGAGCCGCGCCCGCTCGGCTCCGACGAGCCGTGCGCGGCCGAGGGCCTGTGCGAGGCGATCCGCCAGACGGCGGCCCGCGCGGGCCGCGGCGGCGCGGCCGGTCCGCCGGCCGCGTGGGTGCTCTCGGACCAGAACGGCGAGCGCCACCGCGCGAAGGAGTGGGCGCTGGCGGTGTCGCGCCTGCACGAGTTCCTCGATCCCGGCCTCGAGCTGTGGCACCCGGCCGAGAACTTCGGCGACACCGGCTCCGCCTCGGTGCCGCTCCTCACGGCGATGGCCGCCGAGACGTTCCGCCGCGAGGCCGCGCCGGCCCGCGGCGCGCTGCTCGTCGCCTCGTCGGACGGCCCCGCGCGCGCGGGGCTGCTCCTGCGCGGCGCCACCGGAACCGGAAAGGACTGAGCATGCCCGCGACCGTCAGCGTCAACATGCGCACCGTGGTGCACGCGAGCAGCAACGGCATCTGCACGGGCTTTCCCGACGTCTGCAAGACGCCGGCTCCGCCTTCGCCGTCGCCGATTCCGATTCCCTATCCGAACATCGCGCAGTCCTCGGACACCGCCTCGGGCAGCACCACGGTCAAGTGCGACGGCAACCCGATCATGCTCCAGAGTTCCAACTTCAAGATGAGCACCGGTGACGAGGCCGGCAGCATCGGCGGCGTCGTGTCGGGCAAGATCAAGGGCAAGGCCGAGCCGCAGATGTACTCGTTCGACGTCAAGGTGGATGGCAAGAACGTCGTCCGGCTGATGGACATCTTCCTGCTCAACGACAAGAACACGCCGCCGTTCCCGGTGATGCAGCCCCCGTCGATCGTCGTGATGATCCCGGCTTCCGAAGAGGACTCGGACTCGTCGCTCTCGAAGTTCGAGCAGCCCGAGGGCGAGCAGCAGAAGGTGCAGTGATGAAGAAGTACATCATCAACCTGAAGAGCGAGCATCGCTCCATTCACTCGAAGGCCGAGCTGAACAAGAAGGCCGAGCGGAAGCTCTACTGGTTCCTCGAGCCGGACGGCGGCAACGTGCCGCTCAAGTTCCTGCCGGCGGCGCACCGCGCCGGCTTCGGCAGCGCTGGCGCCATGAAGTTCTCGATGAACACCGACAAGAACGGCGTCTGCGAGCACGACAAATTCCGCATCTCGGTGTGCGGCCTCGACAAGTTCAAGGTCTCGGTCGGGCTCAAACCGGACGGCTCCGACAAGAAGACGAACGAGGACTACGAGGTCTGGCGCCAGGTCTTCTTCTCGGTGCGCTACATGGACCCCAAGTTCCTGTTCACGTTCGGGCCGGTGAGCAGCGAGTACCACAAGCACGGCGTCTGGCCCGAGCAGGTCGCGGCGGCCGGCGGCTCGCCACGCGTGACCTACGACGAGATCCTCCAGAAGTACGAGGAGGGCTACAATCTCATCCAGCCGGTGACGCAGGACCGGCTGGAGGCGCGGATCCTGCTCGTGGATCGCATCTGGCTCTCGTACCAGCGCGAGTTCATCGTCAAGACCACGAAACGCACGTTCCGGGTGAACTCCTTCCCGCAGACGTCGGACCCGGCCACCACCGTGAACGCGAACTGGATCCTCTGGCCGCGCGGTCAGTTCGCCACCGGGAACGTCGGCGGGGTCGGGATCGGCGTCTACAACTTCACGCCCCACATCACCCGCACCGGCGACCGCGAACTGCGCGTGTCGATCCCGGACGGAACGCCCATGGCGACCGCGCTCGACGAGGCCGCCGGCCGCGGCAAGCTCGTCTACAAGTTCAGCGTCTGGTTCTGCAAGGTGCTGAACGGCTTCGCGAACAGCGGCTCGGGCAAGATCGTGGTCGCGTATCGCACGCTCGGCAACACCCCGCGGGACATCTCGCCGCGGCAGGGCACCATGATCCACGAGATGGGGCACGGCCTCGGCATGGTCCCCCCGAGCATCCAGGAGTACAACGAGTACAACGGCAACCCGATTAAGACGGGGCTCAAGAAGAACCCGACGCAGTACATGAACGGCGGCGGCCACTGCAGCACCGCCGCGGGCGGGTCGAACCCGAACTACATCGACGGCACCTGCGTGATGTTCCACTACGGCCACGACGGGCGCTCGCTCGAGTTCTGCGGCTCCTGCGCGCCCATCCTGAAGCGGCTAAACATGAACCGCGACGACATGCGCTGGCCGACGCGGGCGAGCGGGGGCTAGGCGATGCGGTCGAACCGGTGCGCTGCCCTGCTCGCGGCGGTGCTGCTGGCCGGAGCGGGCTGCGCGCCGGGTGACCACGGTGACCCTTCGAACGCCCCGGGCGAGGCGCCGGGGCAGGCGGGAGCGACGATGAGCGACGCGGCATTCGACAAGGTGAAGCTGGACACGTTCGAGGAATCGGCGGGCACGCCGAAGGCCGGGGACGATTTCGAGGGCATCCTCATCGCCATGCCCTCGAAGCTCCCCGCGGGCTCGCTCGAACGGATCCCGCTGTGCGGCGTGTGGTCGTTCAACAACAAAGTGCTCGGCCAGTTCCCGATCGTGGAGGACAGCCTCGTGTTCCTCGCGCGCAACGTGCAGACGCACGAGACGGCGACTGGGCACTTCCGCATGCACGAGGACCCCGCGCGGGCCTCCGACATGACGACCTCGGACGACGCGCCGCCCCCGCCCGCGTCCCATGACGACGAACTCATCTCCGACGAGGACATCACGGCGCGCGGGTACTTCAACTTCAACCTCGCCCGCGTCTGGAAGGTCCCGGAGCGGCCCGGGAAGTGGCGGGTCCACCTGGTGCTGCATGACGTGCAATCGAACGAGGTGGAATTCGAGGTCGTGAAATGAGCGTGACGCTGCCCTGGTTCGAACCCGTCGCGGACTCCCCGGCCCTCGCCGAGGGTGTGGCCGGCATCGAGTTGCAGGCCCCGGCGGCGGTCCCGCTCGAGCGGCCCGCCGCGCTCGCCGTCTCGGGCGTGTTCCAGATCGCGGCGAAGGACGCCGGAGCGCTGCCGCGCGAGGACCCGTTCGCGGCGCTCACGCTCCTGCTGGTCGAGGTCGGTTCGGCCCGCAGCGTCGCGCTGCGGCCCGCGCGCTCGGCGATCGGCCCCCAGACGCAGCCGGCGCCGCCGGACCTGCGCCGCGGCTGGTTCCAGGCGGACGTCTTCGGGCAGAGCGGCTTCGTGCCGCGTGCCGGCCGCTACTTCGTGTCGGCGTACCTCGGCGCGCTGCGCTCGCGCGTCGTCGAGGTGCGCGTCGTCGCCCGGTCGTGAACACCCGCGGCCCCGCGCCGACGGCGGCCGCCATCGAGGGAGGAACATCATGAACACCGATCCGATCGCGGCCGCGGCCGCCGGCAGGGCCGCGCTCGCCAGCGTCATCGAGCTGACCGAGCTCGGCGATGTCGGCGTGGTCGTGCCGGGCGCGCCGCCCTTGCGGCTGCGCTGCAACGTGCTGCGCACCGCCGACCGTCCCACGCTGTCGCTGTCGCTGGGTGCTCAGGTGCTGGTCCTGCTGCCGGGCGCCGGCGAGGAGCGCGGGGTCGTGCTGGGCGTGGTCGCGCCCTACGAGACGCCGCGGCCGGACACGTCGGCGCCGGCCGAGCTGACGCTCGAGGCGAGCCGGCGGATCGAACTCAAGTGCGGCGAGAGCGCGCTGACGATGGACGCCGAGGGACGCGTGCTCGTCAGGGGCAAGGACATCGTCACCCGCGCGAAGCGGACGCAGAAGATCCGCGGCGGCACGGTGCACATCAATTGAGCGGGGCGCGACCTTCGTGAGCCCCGTGCCCGCCACCGCGACCGGCCGCGAGCCGCGCGTGCTCGTGGACGACCTGCCCGCCGAGCATCTCGACGAGCTCGAGTGGCTGTGGTCGCGGCGCCAAGCGACCGTGCGCTCCTTCGAGCATTTCGCCCAGAACCTGGCGGACCTCGACGGGCGCATGGCCGCGAACGCCGCGGGGCTCGAGGCGGTGCCGAGCCTCGCCTGGCCGCTGCTCGAGGAAGCGCTCGGCGCGAAGGAGTCTTCGCGCGTCGCGGCCGCCGCCTGGACGCTGCTTCGCATGGGCGGCGAAGCGGAAGCGATGGCCGTGCCGGGCCCGCTCGAATCCGGCCCGCCGCCGGCGCGCGAGGGTGCGCGGCAGGCGCTGGTCCGCGGGCCGCTCGGCGCGGCCCTTCCCGGGCTGAAGGCGCTGGCCGCCCATCCCGACGCCGCGATCGCGGTCGCGGCGGCCGAGGCGCTCGCCGCCCACGGCACCGCGCCCGCGCCGCTGGCGCTTGCCGGCTGGCTCTCGAGCGCCGACGCGGACGTGCGCCTGGCCGCGTGCCGCGTCGCCGCGTGGGCCGAGGTGGCGGCGGACAAGCTCGAGCCGCTCGCGCGCGGCGACGCCGAGGAAGCCGTGCGGTTCGCGGCCTACGAAGCGGGGGTGTGGATGCGGGCGCCGTGGGCGCTCGCGCTCGGGCGCGAACGCGCGAAGGCGAAGGACGAGTCGAACACCCGCCAGCTCGCGCTCTTCTGCGCGCTCGCCGGGAAGGCCGACGCGCCTCTCGTCGCGGCGCTCGGGGCGCATGCGCCGCTCGGTCCCGTCCGCTTCGCAATGCTCGCCGCCTGCGGCAACTTCGCGAGCATGGAGGCCTGCCTCGCCGGCATGGCCGCGAAGGACGCGAAGGACGCCGAGGCCGCCGGCGCGGCGTTCCTGCGCCTGACGGGATTCGGCGCGGGCCCGGCGAAGCGCGTCGCGCTGCCTCCGCCCGCCGACGCCGGCCCCGACGCGGCCGAGTTCGCCGACGAGGCGTTCGTGCCCGACCCGGCGCACGCGCAGCGCCAGTGGGAGGAGCGCAAGGAGGAGTTCGCGAAGGGCGGGCGCTGGGCGCGCGGACTCGACGCCGACGGCGCGGGCGTGGCGGCGGAACTGGACCTGGGGTCGCGTTTCGAGACAATGATGCGTGCGCGCTTCAAGGGCGGCGGGAGCGGCGGACGTCGCGAGTTGCTGCAGGTGTGATCGGGCGTGGCCCGCGCCGTTCGCGCGCGGGAGCCGAAGGCGGGAGAGCGCGATGGGTTACCTGACGGTCATCACCGAGACGGGCATGTTCCATTCGGCGTGCCTGTTCGAGATCGGGGCGTGGGGCCGGCAGGTCTGGCGCGGCTTCCACCCGCGCCGCCATCGCTCGCCCGCGGGCCGCGGCGAGGTGGACACCACGAACCGCGAGGCGTTCATCAACCACTACGTCCGTTTCGAAGTGCCCGATGAGCGGCTGAGCCGCGCGCTGACCCAGGCCGACGGCACGTGGCGCCAATCCTTCTACGCGATCGGCGTGCAGGATTGCGTGAGTTTCAGCGCCGACGTCGCGCGCGCCTGCGGGCTCGAAGTTCCGCCGCCGCCGATCATGACGCCGTACGGCCTGCTCGCCGAGCTGCGCGACCGGAATCCACACACGCACTTCGACGTGGTTCCGTACCCGTGGCACGGGCGCAGCTGAGGCGCTCGCCGGGCCGCGCGTGCCGACGCGCGCGGTTCAGTCCAGCGCGATCTCGACCTCGAACTTCGGCGACTTGCCCTCGAGCTTGAGCATCGGCGCGACGACGACCTGGGCGCGCCGCGGCGCCCCGCCCTCGGCCTCGAGTACGCGTACGGTCAGCGCCTCGGCCGAGTCGCCGAGCAGGCCGCCGAGCTGCCCGCGCAGCGCCGCGCTCGCGCCCGCGACGATCGCGTCCGCACCGGCCGCACCGTCCACGGCGCCCGCCGCGACGCCGCACGCCAGCGCCACGCGCGCCGCCGTGAGCTGGTAGGCGAGGGTGCCCTCGACCGTCAGCCGGCCGGGGGCGAAGCGGTGCGCGGTCACGACCAGCGACATCATCACGCTCGGCAGGTCCAGGCCGCCCGTGAGCGTGGTGAACGCCGCGTGCGTCAGCTCGAGCGCCTGCGTCTCGGCGAACGGCACCTCGCTCGCGAGCGCCTTCGACTCGTTGGCGTTGACCGGAAAGTCGCGGGTCGCGAGCCCGTCGAACCGCCCGCCCGTGCCGGACAGATCGAGCGCGTGCCCGTGCGCCGCCACGCTGCGCGCGACGGCCGCCGCCACGAGCCACCCGCCGCGCCCCCACAGGTAGCTGTCGGGGTTCGAGTCGGTGCAGGCCTCGCTCCACCCGCCGAGCTTCCACGGCTCGCGCAGCAGGAACCGATTGAGCGTCAGGCACAGCCAGCGGGCCTCGTCGGACTTCTGGAACGCCTGCCAGCCGGAGTGCGCCGAATCCGCCAGCCGGCCGGCGAGATCCTTGACGGCGCCGGCCTGGACGAGGAAGCGCAGGTCGAAGAACCCGGCGCCGGCGTTGGCCACGATCGGCGCCTGCAGCTCGGCGGCCATCGCCGCGAGCTCGCCGAGCGCCGCGAGGTCGGCGGCCTTGTTCGTGAAATCGTAGTCGAGGACGACCAGCGACACGGGTTCCGCCGCGACCAGTTCGGGTCCGTGAACCGCTTCGCGGAAGCGAGGCACCAGCGAACCGCGCGGCAGCGAGAGGGCCTCGATCACGACCGGCCCGGACGCGTGGGACAGGAGAAGCGAGAGTCCCCGCCAGGCCGCCTCGAGCCGCTGCGTGCGCGGTTCGTGCAGCGCCGCGTCGAGCGAGCCTTCCGCGACGCCGGCCGCCTTCAGCGCCGCCGGTGCGAGGGCGTCGAGCGAACCCGCCGCGTGCGCGGCGCCACCCGGCAGCGGGATCGAAGCGTTCAGACCCGCGAACCACCCGGCCAGCGTGTCGGCGGTGACGCGCGCCGGCGTCCGGCTGTCCGTTCCGAGATCGGTGACGACCAGGATCCGCCACGGCAGCGTGCTCATCGCTCTCTTCCTTTCGGTCAGCGCCGCCCGGCCGCCCGGGCTGCGAAGGCCCGCGCGGCGGGCGCCCATCGGTTCGCGTGAGTTACCGCTTGCGCCTCGGGGCTCCGGCGGGCACCTTCTCGGGGTAGCGCGGGCGGTTGATGTGCCTGCCGGGTTTCGTTTTCGCGCGATGCCCCGAACCGGGGAGCGGCGCGACGGGCGCACGGTAGCAGACCGCGTCCATCCCCATCCATCGAGGCGAGGGAACGCATGTCGAAGGATTCGCGTGTTCGCGTCCCGGGCAACCCGGGCCACTTCACCGTGCGCGTGGTTGCGACGGCGACCCTGGTGACCACCCTTTCGCTGTGCGCCGCGGCGTCGGCGTTCGCCGCCTGGTCGCCCTCCGGATTCGCCTTCAGCGCCGCCAACGGGGCGCAGTCGAGCCTGCGCGCCGTGACCGACGGCCGCGGCGGATTCATCGCCGCGTGGGTGGACACGAACGGTGGCAGCCCGCGCATCTTCAGCCAGCGCGTGGATTCGACCGGCGCGACGCAGTGGGGAAGCAGCGGCGTGCTCGTCAACAGCAGCTTCTCCGGGCTCTCGGGTCTGACGGCCGCCCCCGACGGCGCGAACGGCGTCCTGCTCGCCTGGACCGCCGACCGCGCGGTCACGCGCAAGAACATCTACGTCCAGCGCCTGAACGCGAGCGGCTCGGCGGTGTGGCCGGCCAACGGCCTGATCGTGGATCCGACCTCGCCCGACACGGTGCAGGGCTCGCCCGCAATCGCCTCCGACGGCGCGGGCGGGGCGATCGTCGCGTGGGTCGAGAACCGCGGCGCCACCGACGACGACGTCTACATCCAGCGCATTCTGGCCGACAGCTCGCGGGCATGGCTCGCGGGGGGCGTCGGCGCGGACAGCGCCGACACCGATCCTCAGCTCAACCCGAGGCTGCTCGCCGACGGCGCGGGCGGCGCGTGGGTTTCGTGGGAGGACGACCAGGGCGCCGACACGCAGACGTTCTTCCAGAAGTTCGACGCCTCGGGCACTCGGGCCTGGACCGAGGGCGGTGTGACCTCGACGTCCAGCTCGTCGGTCGAGGCGCTCATGGCACGGATCCCCGCGACCGACTCGCTCGTCGTGGCGTGGTCCGACGCGAACAGCACGCGAATCGAAGGCACGAAGCTCACGCCCGCGGGAACGTTCGTGAGCGCGAGCGGCGTGCTGTGGCTGAACACCGCCTCGGCGCCGGCGGGGCTGCTGGCGTTTACGGGCGGCGCTGCGAAGCTCCTGGCCCCGGTCACGAGCACGGTGCAGTCGGTCGCCGTCACGTCCGCCGGAACCCCCGGCACGCCGGTCAATCTCGCGACCGGGCAGACGCTCGATGCCACCTCGAACCTGTCCGCCGCGGGCGATGGCGGCAACGGCTACTACGCCGTCTGGGCCTCGGGCGGCGCCGCGTTCGCGCGACACGTCACGGGCTCGGGCGCCGCCGACTGGGCGGGCCCGGTCGCGCTCACGACCGGGGTGACGCCGTCGCAGACCTATCCGGTCGCCGTGGGCGGGACCGATCTGCTCGCGGCGTGGGTGGACGACCGCGACGCGGGCACGACAGGGCCCGACCTTTACGCACAACGCGTCTCGCCGAGCGGCACGAGGGGAATTTACTTCCGCATCTACGCCACCATCGCCGCGGGCAACGGTGCGTTCTCCGCGGGCGGCGGCCGCAGCTGGGTCGCTCAGGGCGACTCGTTGCGCGTGCAGTTCGCCGGCACGTCCGGCCACCACGTGGACCACGTCATCGTCGGCGCGACGAACTTCGCGGCCGTGCCCAACTACACGTTCCACGCCGTCACCGCCGACAGCACGCTGCAGGCGCATTTCTCGAACGCTCCGGTGGGCACGCAGCTGGCGGTTCCGGCGGGCTCCTACCGGGCGTTCTCGGTGCCCGCGACGCTTTCGCCGGCGACGATCTCGAGCCTGTTCGCGTCGTGGATGCCCTACGACCCCGTGCGCTGGCGGCTCGGCCACTACGAAGCCGACGACAGCATGTACCTCGATCCGTCCACCACGCCCGCGCTCACCACGATCGTGCCGGGAGCGGGTTACTGGTTCATCGGGCTCAAGGACACGACGCTCACGTTCAGCGGCACCGCGGTCGCCGAATCGCAGTTCAACCTGACGATGCTGGGCAGCACGAAGAACGGCCGCGGCTGGACGCAGTTCGGCTCGCCGTTCCGCTTCCCGCTCGCGGTTTCGCAGCTGCGCGTCTCGCCGGGGCCCGACGTGCCGATCTCCGACGCCGGCAACACCGCGACCGATCCGCAGGTGCTCGAGTGGAATCCCGGCTCGAGTTCCTACGGCGCGGTGAGCGTGCTGCAGCCGGGCCGCGCGTACTGGTTGTGGCGGCAGAGCGCCACGGGCATCACGCTGCAGTTCCCGTGTCTGTGGAACCCGGTCGCGACCGGGGGGCTCGAGCCCTCGCTCGCGACGCTCGGCGATTGGTCGGTGGCGGTCAGCGCGCGCGCCGGCGCGCGCGAGGCGAGTCTCGTGCTCGGCGCCGCGCCCGTCGAACCGGGTCGCTGGAACCGGCTCTCGGCGCACGCGCCGCCCGAGGGGCCCGGTGACGCCCTCGGGCTCGTCGCGCGTGTCTCCGACTGGGGCGCGGACGACGGCGGCTACGCGTCCGTCTTCCGTCCCGACGCGGCGACGCTCGCGTGGGACTTCGACGCGAGCGCCGCTTCGGGCCTGACCGAGTCGGCGCTGACCTTCGCGTTCACGAACCTGCCCGACGGACGGCGCGTGGTGCTGTCCGAGCCCGCGAGCGGCTGGTCGCGCGAGGTCGCTTCGGGCGTGTCGGTGCCGCTCGTCCTCTCCGCGACTCCCCGCAGACTTCGGCTCGAGGTGCTCGCGAACGGGCCGGTGACGCCCGACGTTCCCCTCGTCACGGCGCTGCGCGCGGCGGGCCCCAACCCGTTCCGCGACTCCGCGACGCTGTCGTTCACGCTCGCGCGCGGCGGCCCGCTTCGCTGGGACGTGTTCGACCTCGCCGGACGCCGCGTGGTCTCGGGAGCCCGCGCGCTGGACGCGGGCGAGCACACGGTGACGTGGGACGGCCGCGACGACGCCGGGCGCCGCGTCGAGCCGGGGCTCTACCTGTTGCGCTGGCAGGCCGACGGACGCAGCGGAGCGGCGCGCCTCGTGCACACGGATTGACGATTCCGAAACGCGATGTCGCTTGCCGGGGGGGTGCCGGCGGGCCATCCTCGATGGCCTGCATGACGCCCCCCGCTTCGCGTAGTCATCCCTCCAGAGGAGGAAGTCCGAAGATGAAGCGCGTTTCCCTCGTGGCCGCCGCCACGCTCACGATGATGGCCTGTTCCGTCACGTTCGCCCTCGCCGACGATGCGGCAAAGGCCGCGGTTCCCGCGAAGGCCACCGAGGCGACGGCCGCCGTTCCCGCGAAGGTCTCCGAGGCGAAGGCGGCCGTTCCCGCCAGGGCCGCCGAGGTGAAGGCCGCGGTTCCCGCGAAGGCCGCCGCGCCCTCGACCGACAAGGCGATCGCCGCCATTGACGCCCAGATCGCGGCGCACAAGCCCAACAAGAGCCAGGCCGGCTGGAAGACGCACCTGACGATCCCAACGGTCGTGCAGTTCGATCCGGCGAAGAAGTACTTCGTGCGCATGGTGACGAGCGAAGGCCCGATCCTGATCCGCATGATGCCCGACATCGCGCCCATGCACGTGACGAACTTCCTCTACCTGGCACGCATGGGTTTCTACGACGGCATCATCTTCCATCGCGTCATCCCCGGCTTCATGGCGCAGAGCGGCGATCCGCTCGGCAACGGCCAGGGGGGGCCCGGCTACCAGTTCACGAGCGAGTTCAGCCCCAAAGCGCGGCACGACCGGCCGGGCCTGCTGTCCATGGCGAATACCGGCCTCCCCGGCACCGACAGCAGCCAGTTCTTCCTGACGTTCGCCGCGACGCCGTGGCTCAACGACAAGCACTCGATCTTCGGCGAGGTCGTCGAGGGCATGGACGTGCTGAAGAAGCTCGAGGCGAACGGTTCGCGCTCGGGCACGACGTCGAAGAAGATGTGGATCGAGAAGGCCACGGTCGAGGTGCAGTAGTCCTCGCGCCAGGTTGGCCCGGGCGGTACGGGGGCGGTCCGGTTCGCCGGGCCGCCCCGATCGTTTGCGCAGCGCCCGTCGCCGCGGAGCGCGATGCAGGCTTCGTCGGGAAAGCGGCCACCGGGGCGCGTGACGCGGGCGCCGCGGCCGTGGCAGGATGCCGCGCGTCCGCCCACCCATGTTCACGGAGGAACCGATGGCTTCAGGTCCGCGCATCTCGTTCTCGGGCGTCATGCTGGTCGTGTTCGGCTGCCTCTTCCTGGCCGACCAGCTCGGCGCGATCCACTTCGGTGCGGTCTTCCACACCTGGTGGCCGGCGATCCTCGTCATCGCCGGACTGCTCGGACTGATCGAGAAACCCGCCTCCGTGTTCGGCCCCATCATCATGCTCACGGTGGGCCTCGCGCTGCTGCTCAAGAACCTCGGCTACCTGAAGCTGGAGAGCGTCTGGAAGCTCTGGCCCGTGATCCTGATCGCGCTTGGCCTGAACTCCCTGTTCGCGAACCGCGGCGGCAAGGGCTAGGAGCTCAGGCGCTGGCGCTGCTGAAAGCCGGTGCGGTGATGCTCCCGGGCCTCAGCGCGTAGCGCCGTCGCAGCCAGGGACGGCGGAGACGGCGCGGAGCGAGGAGGAAGGCGGCAGGATGCCGCCGACCGACGCTGAGGCCCGGGAGCATCACCGCACCGGCGTCGCCCCCCGGACCCGGCGCCCGCTACCAGTCCACGCGCAGCCCCGCGAGCCAGCCTCTCGTCGCCGCCGGAATCAGCACCGGCACGAGGTTGCCCGCGGCGTCGTAGTCCATCCAGCCGCTCGTCGCGTAGCGGACGCCGGTGGCGTTCATCACCCGCAGCGACAGCTCCGCGCGCGCGCCGCCGACCTCGCGCGCGAGCGAGCCCGACAGGTCGAGTGTCGTGCGGGGCGCGATGCTGTTGGCCTTCGTGCCCGTGTTGTCCACGTAGATACGGCCGACGTGCTGAACGCTCGCGCCGAGCGACGCCGAACGCCACGTGGCGCGGACGCCGGAGTTCGCCATCACCGCGGGGAAGAAGCCGAGCGGCCTGCCGTCGTAGCTCGCCCCGTCGGCGGGCGCCGGCCCCCAGGACTCGCGGTAACGGACGAAATGGTTGTCCGACAGCGTCGCGTTCGCTTCGAGCGCGCCGCGGAGCGCTCCGAAGCGGCGCGTCGCCGAGCCCGCCAGCTCGACGCCCTGGTGCACCGAACGCGCCGCGTTGCCGAGGATCGGGTAGCCCAGGTCGGTGTCGAACTGGCCCGCGTTGACCAGCTCGTCACGAAAGTCCATGCGAAACGCGCTCACGCTGGCGAGGAGGCCGTCACCCGTCCATCTGCCGCCCAGCTCGAGGTCGTTCACGCGTTCCGGACGGATGAGCGGGTCCTCGTACACGCCGGCCGCGACGTCCACACGGCGGTAGAGCGGCACGCTGCCCGCGCCTTCGGCGTCGTAGAGGTCGCGGAACGCGGGCTCGCGGCGCGCCAGCGCGAACGACGCGTAAACGCTCCACGCCGGCTTCGGCGTCCAGGAAAGGCCCAGCCGCGGCAGCGCGAAGTCGTACTGTTGACGAAACGCGATGCCGTCGAAGCGGTCGCCCCGCATCCGGTAGCCCTGGTGGCGCCAGGCGAAGTCGGCGGTCGCGCGCAGCGCCGGCGTGACGTCGAACTCCTCGCGGGCGAACAGGCCCGCGGACAAAGTCCGCGGGTGATAGTCGTAATAGGCGTGGTCCGGCTCCGTGCCGGGCGGCAGTCCCGAGCCCGAGATCACGGTGCCGACATGCCGGCCGTCGTGGAAGCGCAGCTCGCCGCCCAGCGTCAGCGCGCCGCGGTCATGCGCGATCCGCGCGCGCGGCACCCAGCCGTAGTGCCGGTTCACGACCTCGCGCCGGCGGACCAGGTCGAAACGCTCGACGGTCGCGCGACCCTGCCCGTCGAGGACCACGTTCCCGTTCGCGTCGAGCGCGTAGTAATCGTGCGCGAACAGCGTCGTGTCGGACGTCGTCCACGGCGCGAGCCGGTAGTCGGCGAGCGAGCGGCCCAGGCGCCGCTCGTCGTACCAGCCGCGGCCGTCGAACCAGAAGAGCGTCTGCGACAGCGTGACCGCGGCCGTCGGCGTCCAGGTGTGGAGCAGCTCGTAGTGCGGCTCGAAGAAGTGGTCCTGCTCGCCGGGGTAGGTGATCGGGTTGAAGCGCCGGTCGCGGTCGGCATCGCCGGTCACGGCGCCCGCTAGGTACCCGGGCGTCACGCCGAGATAGGCGAGGTGCGTGTTTTCGGGTCCGCCGTACAGGTTCAGCCGCCACGACTGCGTGGCGGACGTCTTCTGCGCCGAGAGCGCGTACGACCAGAGCCGGGACCACGACCGTTCGCGATAGCCGTCCGTCTCGATGCGTGAGTAGCGGCCGTACAGACCCCAGCCGCCGGGCAGCCTGCCGGAGTCGCCCTCGAGCAGCAGCCGCTTCGTGCCCCACGCGCCGTACGATACGCTCGCCGTGCGGCGCGCGACCTCGCCGATCGGCGCGGTGTTCAGCGAGACGCTGCCGCCGAGCGCGGCCGCGCCGTACAGGGCCGGGCCGACTCCGCGCGACACATGGAGCTCGGCGGTCGAGGCGAGCAGGTCGGGGTGGTCGATCCACCACACCTCGTGCGACTCGGGGTCGTTGAGCGGCACGCCGTTCACGAGCACGCTGATCCGCCGCTGCGGAAAGCCGCGCAGCGACAGATACGAGTAGCCGACGCCGTTGCCCGCGTCCGAGTAGGCGTAGGCGCCCGGCAGGGTGCCGAGCGCCATGGGGGTGTCCTGGCCCCAGTTGAGCTCTCGCACCTGCCCGCGCGTGAGCGTCGTGCGCGCGAGCGGCGCGCGCGCGTCCGCGCGGGTCGTGCTCACCTCGACGGGCGGCAGCGGCACGATCCGCGGGAACGTGTCGGGAGCGGCGTTGACGGCGGCCGCGAGCGCGGCGGCGAGAAGCAGGGGGGAGGTCATGACGCGGATCCTTGTCGGTCGAACGCGCGGCCGGCGAGCCACACGAGCAGCGACGCGCCGAGCCCCGCGTAGATGGGTTCGAGTCGGAGGGGATAGCCGGGCGTCCAGGCGAGCGACTTCGCGAGCACCCAGTAGAGCGAGATGACGCCGGGGATGACCATGAACCCCACTGTCCAGCGGGACGAGAGCCTCCCGCGGCCAGTGAGCGCGGCCGCGACCGGCAGCAGCAGCATCGGCGTCGCCACCGAGCCGATGTCGTGCCACAGCGCGATCACGCTCTGGCTCGCCACCGCGAGCGCGGTGGCGACCGCGGTCGAGAGCCACAGGCCGATGCGCGAGTAGAAGGGCAGCCGGGCCTCGTCGCCGCCACGCAGGCGCCAGATGAAATCACGGCCGACGGTGGTGGCCGCGATGAACGCGTACGAATCGATGGTGCTCATCACCGTCGCGATCATGCCGAGGTAGAAGAGCCCGAGCGCGACCGGCGGCAGCGTCAGGCGCGCGACCTCGGGGAAGGCGAACACCGGCTCGGCCAGCCTCGGCAGCAGCGCCCGCGCGTACAGGCCCGTCGTCGTGGTCATGAAGTCGAACACCGCCCAGCAGGCGATGGACCACAGCACGCCGTCGCGGGCCACGCGCGGGTCGCGCGCGGCGTAGGCGCGCTGCCAGAAGCCCGGGTCCACGAGCGTGCCGAGCGCGATCACGTACCAGACGAAGATGGCCGCCGGGCCGTTGCCGCCGTTCCACCGCCAGTGCGTGGCCGGAACCCGCGCCTCGAGGAACGACAGCCCGCCGTGCTGCACGACGAGGAAGACCAGCAGCAACGCGAAGCCGCCGTACATGAGCACGAACTGGATCTGGTCGGTGAAGATCACGGTGCGCAGGCCGCCGCGGTCCACGTAGAAGACCGACAGCACCGCCGCGGCGAACACGCAGGGAACCAGCGGCGCGCCGAACATGACCGCGAACAGGGTGCCGAGCATGAGCACGTAGGCCGCGGGCGCCGAGGTGACGAACACCGCGACCGCCCCGGCGAGCGCGGGTCCACGGCCGTGCGCGCGGTCGAGCAGGTCGGGAATCGTGTAGAGCTTCGCCTCGCGCGCGCGCCGCGCGAACAGCAGCGCGAACAGCAGCGCGCCGAGGTAGTAGGGCACGCCGAACACGACCCAGTTCGCCAGCCCGTACTTCCAGGCGTACTCGCCGACGCCGAGGATGCCGCCGTACCAGGTGGTCACCAGCGTCGCGACGAACGCCGGCAGCGTCACGGCGCGGCCGGCGACGAGGTAGTCCTCGGCCGGCGGGCGCGAGCCGAAGCGCCGCAGCCAGAGAACGAGAAGGAACACGAAATAGGCGCCGACGAGCGCCCAATCGAGCGGGCTGCTGCTGAACATCGCGAAGTCATGCCTTCCGGGCGGGGCCGCGAAACGCGAACGCCGCCCGCGAAGGGACGGCGTGGAAGGCAACTCGGGGACAACCGGGTCGTCTTGGCCGTTTCCCTACGCTGGTCTTAGCCAGTTCAGGTTCGACGGGTGTGATCTCAGGCCGGCGCTTGTCCGATGCCGGCCACCCCGAACGACGGTCCGCCGAGACGCGCGGACGGCCGGCACCATGCGCCCGCCGACCGGCAAGCGCAAGCCGCGGGGCCCGCGGGGAGACCCGCTGGAGGCGCCCCCCCCAGCCCGGGGAGCGGCGGTTGCGGGGCCCGGCAGCAGGTTCCTCCCGCGCCCGGCGGCCCGAAATCCGGCACGCCCGAGGTGAAATGTGTTGAGAGCCGGACCGGGCGCCGGATACGATTTCCCTTCACGCCCCGGCTCCGCCCGGGGCCCGTCGCAGCCGCGGCCGTTCCGCCCTCGAGACAACGGCCCTGCCTTTTGCCCCGGAGGTCCCCATGTCTCGTGCTCTTCTCTGGTCCGTCGTCACGCTGCTCGCGCTCGCCGGCTTCGCGCTCCCCGGCACCGCCGTCGCGCAGGACGAGGTGATTCCCGCCAAGACCCTGGTGCGCAAGTTCCCGCAGGGACTGTTCTGCGCGCTGCCGGTGTCGCTCTCGTTCACCGCGCCGGTCGAACCGGTGGTCATCACGTTCACCGCCCTCCAGTGGGTGGACGACGGCAGCGGCACGCTGACCTGGACGCAGCAGCTCATTGACAACGTGACCGTCTCGCCGACGACGCAGGTCGCGGCCAACACGCTGCCGCCGCCCGCGGGCTCGAACGAGGAGTCGTGCTACATCGGCGACCCGCAGCCGACGCCCTACTTCCGCTTCAACCGCTCGGGGCTCGAGCACGACCTGCTCGAACTGTTCGACGACGACCCGGCCCCGCGCGGCTGGAACATGACCGACGGCGCCTATTTCAACGGCTCCCGCAGCGCCGACCGCGATGTCGAGAACCTGACCGACGCCACGGGCGGCTCGCTCGGTCTTGGCGACGGCAGCGGCACGCCGACGGCCGGCAGCCATGCCAGCGCCAGCATCACGCTCGGCAACCTCAATCAGGGTGTGAGCTACGATCTCGACGCCTGGTGGGACGCCGGCTTCGTGCGCTTCCCGCACGACACGGACTATCTGACCATCTCCATCACCACGCTCGCCGGCGTGCCCGTCGCGAAGAAGAGCTGGGGGGCGCTCAAGCTCGCCGGTCACTGAGCGCCGGCGGCCCGTTCACGAGCCGCTGAGCACGAAGGGCGCCCAGTAGAACGGGTCCGCCCAGCGTGGATCGCGCCGCAGCGCCCGCTTCGCCTCGCGGAGCGCCGCGGCGTAGTCGCACGGACGTCCGGCCCGGTCGGCCGCGGCGACGGCGTCGAACAGCCGCCGGACGACGACCGGTGCGGCGCGGTCGTCCACCGCCCACAGGCTGGCCACCACGCGGCGCGCGCCCGCGGCGAGAAACGCGCGCGAGAGCGCGAACGATCCCTCGCCGGCGACGCGCGGACCCCGGGCGGTCTCGCAGGCCGACAGCATCGCCAGCTCGCAGCCCAGCGACAGCCGGTGGATTTCGAACAGCTCGAGCAGTCCGTCGTCGTCGCTGTCGCGGGGCGGCGAGGGCGGAGGAGCCAGCACCAGCCCGGCGAGCAGGCGCTCGGGCGAAACGTCGGTGAAGCCGTGTGTCGCGAGATGAACGTATCGGCGTCCGGCGAGCCCGGCGCGAACCGCGGGCTCGCGGGCTTCGGAACCGGAGAGCGTCTCGACCTGCCCGGGGCCGAACGCCTCCTCGATCGAGCGGCTCTCGAGCGCCGTGCCCGGCAGCGGCGACCAGGTGCGCCCGCGAATGGCCGGGCTGGCGAATGCCACGTTGCTCACGCTGAAGACCGGAGCCCTCCCGGCCGCCGGGGCGTTCGCGGCACGGGGCCGCAGCGCGAGGCTGAGCAGCGAAGCGGCCGAGGGCCCGTAGGCGATCGCCGGCCCGTCGTCGAGCCAGTAGCGTGTCGCCTTCGCGCGCCCGCGCGGCTCGGTGACCAGCGCCTCGAACGCGACCAGCTGAAGCGCGCCGTCGGGCACGACGACCGCGGTGCGCGCCGCGCGCAGCGGACGCCGGAGGGCCTCGGGAACCAGCGTTCGCCACAGCGCGTTCAGCCGCAGCTCGAACGAATCGGGCGCCGCCTTCGAGCGCAGCGGCAGCGACAGGAATCCGCCGACGGGCGTGCCGCCGAGCAGCCCGACGATTCCGGGATCCTCGCCGCCCGCGGCGTCCGCCGGCCGGCCGCCGACGATTCGTTCGAGCGCCGCGGACCCGAGCGGCCCTGCCGCCTCGCCCAGCACGGCGGCGGCGTCGCTGTCCAGCTTCAGGGCGTACGCCCTCGCCGCTCCGCGCGAGGGCACCACGAAAACCCAGCTCGCCTTTTCGCCGACGTGGTAGTCGAGCAGCATTCCGTCGCGCGGCACCACTTCGTGCTGCAGTTGCGCGACGCTCGCGCCGCCGCCGCCGGCTCCCAGGATGTCCCGCCACAGCGGACTCGCGTCCTCGATGCGGCGGCGCGCCACGGCCAGCTCGAGCGCGGCCGAATCGCGCCGCGCCTCGAGCGCCGCCAGCGTCTCCAGCCGCTCGCGTGCCGAGACCGAGCCGTCGGCGCGCGCGTCCTGGATCGCGCGGTGCACGGCCGCGAGCGCCGCTTCGGCGGCGCGCTCGTGCGTCTCGAGCGGCATGCGCCGCGCGGCCGGGATCCCGGCGCGCAGGTCCACGCCGCTGGCCGCGATCTGGTCGAGCAGCGTTCGCGCGCGGCTGCGCTCGTGCGTCGCGAGCGCTGCGTCCACTTCGCCGGCCTCGAGCTGCCAGCCGACCATGAGGTCCACGAGGTCGAGCTGGCTCGCCATGTAGGCGGCGCGCGTCTGATCGCCGCCTCCGCGCCAGGCGCGCAGCGAGTCCCGCGCGGCGAGCGCCACCGCCATGTCGCGCATCGCCGGATCGCGCTCGCCGCGAGCGCCATGCCAGCGGGCGCGCTGCGCGTACGCGTCGAGCCGGGCGTCCGGATAGGCGCCGGAAGAATCGAGGATGGCGATGGCCCGGCCGAGCAGCGCGCCGACCGTCGCCGCCGCGCCGGGTTCGAGCGCGCGCGAACGCGCCTGCTCGAGCATCACCAGCGCGACGTCGGGATGATCCGGGCCCAGGCTCCGCTCGCGCAACGCGCGGGCGCGCGCGAGCAGCGAGTCCACCTCTTCCGGGAGCGGCCGGTCCGGCGTGCGCGCATGCTCCGCCAGCTCGAAGCGCGCGAGGTCCACGAGGTTCTGCGCCAGCAGCGGGTGCTCCGGGCCCAGCGTCGCCTCGAGAACCTCGCCGGTCTCGCGGTAGAGCGATTCGGCGCGCGCGAAGTGTCCCAGGTCCTGCTCGCAGACGGCGGTCTGGTTCAGGAACGGCACGAGGCCGGGATGCCGCGCTCCCAGTGCCCGGCGCGCTTCCTCGAGCGCCGAAGCGTAGAGCGCCGCCGCCCGCTCCGGACGGCCCTGCAGGCGGCGCACCTCGGCGAGGTTCAATCGCGCGGTCGCCAGGGCCTCGGGGTCCGAAGCGTCGTGCTCGAGAATCGCGAGGCCCGACTCGAGCAGCGGTTCCGCCTCGTCGTATCGCCCGCGATCCTTGAGCAGCCCGGCCAGGTTGTTCCCGAGGCCCAGGCGGGTAGGGTCGTCCGGCGGAAGCGCGGCCCGCGCGATTTCGAGACCGCGCCGGAAGCGCGCCTCGGCCTCGTCGAGCCGGTCGCGAACGCGGGCGAGCTCGCCCAGGTTGTTGAGGCCGTCGGCGGCCTTCGCCTCGAACCCGGCGCCGAGGGAATCGTAGATGGCCTGCGAGCGTTCGAGCGGCGTCGCGGCGCCGGCGTAGTCGCCGAGCTGAAAGCGCAGCAGCCCGAGCTGGCGAAGACTGGCGGCGGTTTCGGGGCGGCGCTCTCCCAGCACCCGCGAGCGAATCCCCACGGCGCGCTCGGCGAGCGGCACGGCCTCCGCCCAGCGGCCCAGGTAGTCGAAGAGCGTGGCGAGGGTCGCGAGGCTGGCGGCGACGGCCGGGTCGTCCGGACCGAGCGCGAGCTCCCGCACGACGAGGCCTGCGCGGAACAACGGCTCGGCCGCCGCCCAGGCCCCGGGGTCGCCGGCGAGGAACAACCGGCGGCCGAGACTGTCGAGAATCGCCGCCGCCTGCCGGGCCGGGAGCCGCTCACGGAGCTCGCGCGTGCGCACCAGCGAGTCGGCGAGGCTCGACGCCTCGCGCCAGCGCTTCGCCGACATCGCCGCTTCGAAGCGGCGTTCGATGGCCGGGCGCGGGGCCGCGGGCGCCGCGGCGGCGGGGCCCGGCAGGATCGACGCGGCCAGCGCCAGCGCCGCCAGGAGAACGCTCGATTTCGCGCGGTGCGCGCCGGGTTCGCGGGTCCGTCTCATCGCCTGAGCGCAGCATGCGGTTTCGCGCGCGGGCGCGCCAGCGCAATCCCCGCACGGGACCGAAGGCTCACGATTCCCGAAGGTCGTACCGGGGGGTCGGGCGTGGACGCGGCCGGCGTCAGCCTCTAATGTCGGCGGCGATCCCCGCGCGGGTTTCGCGCGGCCGGGCGTGCTCTTCGCGCCCTCCGTTCCCTCCTCAGGGGGTGAGGTTCCCATGCGTGCTTTCGCACTGTCCGTCGTCCTCCTCGTCGGGTTCGCGAACGCCGGCGCGGTGGTGGCTGCACCTTCGGAGACGGTCGCGGTGCTCGCGGCCGTAAGGGGGCACGTCGAGGTCTTCGCCGGCCGCGGCGCCTCCGCGACTCCGGCGACCTTCGGCCAGGCGCTGCGGCGGGGGGACCGCGTGACGGTGGGCAAGGGCGGCAGCGCCACGCTGTTCTTCGGTGACGGCAACGTCGTCACGCTCGGCGAGCGCGGCTCGATCACGGTCGGCGGCCGCGCCTCCGAGGCGGGCGCCGCGCGCGAGCTGCCGCAGGAAGTCTTCGCGCAGGTGAGTCAGTACGTCACCTCCGGCTCGCGCGAGACCGGCCTCGTCAGCATGTCGGAGATGCGCTCCGACGCGGACACGGGCTCGCCGCTGCTGGTCGCTCCGCGAAACACCGCCGTGCTCGAGGACGCGCCCGTGTTCGAGTGGCGCTCGGTGCCCGGGGCGATCCGTTACCGCGTGAGCCTCGCGCCGGTCGGAGGGCCGGAAACCTGGTCGCGCGAGGTCCCCGCGGCGTCCGGCCCCGAACGGACGCTCGCCTACCCGCCCGACGCGGCACCGCTCGCGGACGGTCGCGAGTACGAGTGGGAAGTGACGGCACTGGACGACCGGGGCAGTCTGCGCCGCGAGAGCGCGCGCGTCCGCCTGCTCGCGAAGGCGTCGCGCGACGACGTGCGCGCGAACCTGGAACGGATCGCGTCGGGCGCCAGCGCGGACACGGCCGCCGCGCGCTTCCTGTCGGGTTCGTACCTGTGCGGGCTGGAGCTCTACGACGCCGCGGCCCGGCAGTTTCGGGAGCTGTCGGCGCTCGTGCCCGGCTCAGCCGCGCCGCACGAGGCGCTCGGCAACCTCTACCTGAAGGTGGGCGCGTCCGACCGCGCGGCGGCGGAGTTCCGGCAGGCCCTGGCACTCCACCGCGAAACGCGCTGACCCGGCCCGCGGCCCGGATCGTGATGGAACGCATCTCCCATTTCGAGATCGTCCGCCGTCTCGGTCAGGGAGGCATGGGCGAGGTGCACGAAGCCGTGGACCTCGATCTCGGCCGTCGCGTGGCGCTCAAGTTCGTGAGCGGGACGAACGCGCACGACCCGGAGGCGCTGCGGCGCTTCGAACGTGAGGCGCGGACCGCCGCGGCCCTGCAGCACCCGCACATCGCGACGCTGTTCGCCTTCGACCGCAGCACCGAGCGGCCGTTCCTCGTCATGGAGCTGCTCGCGGGGCGCACGCTGCGCGACGTGCTCGCCGCCGGCCCGCTGCCGATGCCGGACGCTCTCGGCATCGTGCGCGACGTCGCGGCGGCGCTGGCCTACGCGCACCGGCATTCGGTGGTGCACCGCGACATCAAGCCCGAGAACCTGATGTTCGACGCCGACGGCCGGGTCAAGGTCACCGACTTCGGGCTCGCGCGCATGACCGACGCCTCCCGGCTGACCCGCACCGGCTCGACGCTCGGGACGCCGTTCTACATGGCGCCCGAGCTGGTGCGCGGCACGTCGTCGCCCGGCGCGGAGAGCGAGGACGTGGGCGCGGCGCCCGCGGACGTCTTCGCGCTCGGCGTGACCCTCTACGAGATGCTCACGGGCACGCTGCCCTTCCGGGGGCCGAACGCCCTGGCCACCCTGTACGCGATCGCCCACGACGACGCGCCGCCCCTGCGCGAGCGGCGCGCCGACGCTCCGCCCGAGGTCGAGGCGTTGCTCGCGAGGATGCTGGCCCGCGACCCGGCGGCCCGCCCGGACGCCGCGGAGGTCGCGAGCGCACTCGGCGGGGTGACGGGGGAGGCGCCCGCCGGCGGGTGGGCCAGCGGCGTGAGCCGCGCCTTCGCCCCCGCGGAACCCGTCCAATCCGGAGCGGTGACCCGTGAGATGGGCGGCGCGACGACCAGCGCCGTGACGCTGCCGGTCGAGCGGCGGCCCGCCGCGCAGGCCGGCCTGCCCGTTCCCGCCGGCGGTCTCGTGCGTCGGCCGCGCCGCGGCGCCCGGCTCGGCGCCGCGCTGGCGGTGATCGCGGCCGTCGGCGCGGCGATCACCTGGGGCGTGTTCGCGCGCAACGCGGCCGCGAGCCGCCGGGCGGTGTCGCTCAACAACCAGGGGCACGACTCGCTCATGGCCGGTCGGGTCGAGGTCGCGAAGGCGCGCTTCGAGGCGGCGCTCGCGATCGCGCCCCGTTACGCCGAGGCCAAACTGAACCTGGCGGCGGTGCTGGCGCGCGCGGGCTCCGCCGATCGCGCGGCGCAGCGATACGCCGAGGTCCTGCGGGAGAACCCGCGGCGGCCCGGGTTGCTCGCCGCCGCGCACTACGGACTCGGCGAGCTGGACTTGCGCGCGCACGCCTGGCCCGGCGCGGTCGCCCACCTGCAGGAGGCCTCGCGTCTGGATTCCACGCGCGCCGAGTACCCCAACAACCTCGGCTACGCGCTCGTGCAGGCGGGACGCACCGCCGAGGCGCTCTCGACCCTGCGCGCGGCGCAGGCCCGCTTCCCGGCCGAGCCGGCGCCGCTCAAGAACATCGCGCTCGCCTGGCTCGCGGGCGGAGCGCCGGACAGCGGGCTCGTCGCGGCCGATCGCGCCGTCAGGCTGCGCCCGACGTTCGCGGCCGGCTGGCTCGCGAAGCTGCAATGCGAGGCGGCGCTCGGAGAGCGGACCGCGGCGCTGGCGAGCCTCGAGACGTTGAGGGGACTGTCGCCGACCGACGCCGAACTGGCCGAAGCGCTCACGGCGATTCGCGGCATCGCCGCCGTGCGTGCGACGCAGCGAAGGCTTCCGGCCCGTTAGCGCGGCGCCCGGGCCGGGAGTTCGAGCGGCACCCTCAGTACTGCCCGGGATGCAGCAGCGCGATCACGACCTTCAGCACGGGTTCGCTGAGGACGGGAAAGAACTTCCAGACCGCGAGGATGCCGACGAAGGACATGCCCGGCATCGTGATGAACGTGCGGGCGGCGCTCGCCGCACGGGGCGGCATCGCCAGCGTGAGGACCGAGGCGCCATCGAGCGGCGGGAACGGCAGCATGTTGAGCACGAACAGGAGCACGTTGAGCGTGAACAGCACGGACAGCGCGAGCGCCGCGAACGCGAAGACGCCGAGCGGATCCGCTCCGGCCGCCGGCTCGACGAGGACATCGAGGGTGATGCGCGCGGGCGCGTCGAAGACACCGAAGACGAGCCCGAGGCGCAGCAGCGCGAAGGCCGCGACGGCGAGGCCGAGGTTCGCCAGCGGGCCCGCCGCGGCCATGAGCGCGGCGCGGCGCGGGTGGCGCTCCGCCCACTCCGGATCGTAGGGCGCGCTCGCCCAGCCGATCGTCCAGCCCTGCGTCAGGCTCGTGAGCAGCGGCACGACCAGCATGCCGAACGGCGCGCGGCGGATGTGCGGCCACGGCGCGAGCGACGCCTGGCCGCCACGGGCCGCGGTGTCGTCGCCGCCGTGGAGCGCCGCCCACGCGTGGGCGGCCTCGTGCACGGTCGTCGAGAACAGGAACGCCGGGAACCAGAAGACGAGGGCGTGAAAGGTGGTGGCGGTCATGCGAGCGGTCTCTCCCTGCCCGCGGTCCCGCAGCACGCGCCGGGCCATCGGCGGCGGCCCGCAACGGGTTGCGCGCGGATCGCAGTGACATGCGGTTGGCGCGCCGCGACCCCGCGGACGGAGGGCGGTGCCCGCGCGGTTCGCTCAAGCTGCACGGGCGCGCTTGCAGGGCGCACGACGTCCCGCGTGTTCGCTCCCGGGCGGCCGCTCGGCTAACCTGCCGCGCCATGATGAGACGACAGACGGGTTCGGTGGTGTGTCCGCGCTGCGGAAAGCTCGTGGGCGTGGGCGAGAAGAGCTGCCCTTATTGCGGCGCCTGGCAGCCGGGCATGTTCGGCTACGGCCCGGTGCTGCGGCGCGCCTTCGGCGGGGCGTTCGACCTCGGCAACGTGATCATCGCGTACTGTGTCGTGCTCTACCTGCTGTCGCTGGCGATCGACCCGGGCGCGATCCAGATGCGCGGCCTGTTCGACCTGCTCGCACCCTCGGGCGCCGCGCTCTACCACCTCGGCATGACGGGCGGGTATGCGTGGGCGGCGGGCCAGTGGTGGACGCTCGCGACCGCGACGTTCCTGCACGGCAGCCTGCTGCACATCCTGTTCAACATGCTGATCCTGAAGCAGTTCATGCCGAACGTCGTGGACCTTTGGGGGGCGCCGAGGGCGTTCCTCGTCTTCATGGCGGGCGGCATCGGCGGCTTCCTGATCTCGAACGTCGCGACGGGACACCCGACGATCGGCGCCTCGGGCGCGATCTTCGGCCTGCTGGGCGCGCTCATCTCGTACGGCCGGCGCACCCACCAGGGCCACATCACGCAGCAGCTCTGGATCAGCGCGATCTTCATGTTCGTGATGGGCTTCACCATGGGCAGCGTCAACAACTGGGCGCACGCGGGCGGCTTCGCGGCCGGCTTCGGCACGGCCGAACTCATGCCCACCAGCCACCGCCGGGAAGGCATGGGCGTGCTGCTGCTCGCCGGATTTCTCGCGCTGGTTTCGGTCGCGGGAGTCGTCCTTTCGTTCCTCGGCTTCACGCGGTTGCTGTCGGGACGCTGACGATGCCCGCCCGCGGAAGCGAACCGCCCGTCCGCTGCGCCTGGCCGAAGCCTTCGAACCTGCTGTACGTGCGCTACCACGACACGGAGTGGGGCGTGCCCGAGCGCGACGGAAGGGCGCTGTTCGAGAAGCTGCTGCTCGACGGCGCGCAGGCGGGGCTTTCGTGGGAGACGATCCTGAACAAGCGCGAGAACTACCGGCGCGCCTTCGACGGCTTCGATCCGGAGAAGATCGCCCGCTACGGATCGCGCAGGACCGCGGCGCTGCTCTCCGACCCGGGCATCGTCCGCAATCGCCAGAAGGTCGCGGCGTTCATCGGCAACGCGAAGGCCTACCTCGCGCTGGTCGAGCGCGAAGGCGAGTTCGGGCCGTGGCTGTGGCGTTTCGTGGACGGCACCCCGGTCCAGAACCGCTTCACGACGACGCGGCAGATTCCGGCGCGCACGGCGGTCTCGGATGCGATGTCGAAGGAGCTGAAGGCGCGCGGCTTCAAGTTCGTGGGCTCGACGATCGTGTACGCGTTCATGCAGGCGGTGGGCATGGTCAACGACCACCTCGTGAGCTGCTTTCGCCACGAACCCTGCGCCAGGCTGGGACGAGCACGCCTGCGGCGCGGCTGACGCCCGCCGGGCGGCGGCGCCACGCCAGGACTGCCTGCTTCCGCCCGGCCGAGGGCGCCCGACCTGCGCGTGGAACGGCGGACGCTCACCTCGGGCATCCTGCCCTCGGTTCGCTAGGCGCTCGGGGCGCTTCGCCGATCCCTGGCTCTCGCGCCCCTCGCGACTCCGCCGTTCCACGCGCAGGTCGGGCGCCCTCGGCCGGGCTGCGTGTGAACGGCCGGGGGGGCGGCAGGCGGTGGTGGCTCGATACGCGAGTCGGTCGAGGCGGCGCGTGGGCCTGCTCTGCTAATCTCCGGCGCATGCGCTGCTGGCCATGGATGACCGTTGCTGTCGTCGCGCTTTCGTCGTGCGCGGTGGCGCCGGCGCTCGGGCAGATGGACGCCGATACGCTCGTGCGTGCGGAGAGGGAAGCCGGGGCAGCCGCGGAGGAGCCGTTTCCCGTCGTGCTCGGCAGCTTCACGACGACGCTGGCGGGGAGCCGGCCCGAGCGCACCGCGAACGTCCGGCTTTCGGCCGAAGCGCTCGACGGCGCGGTGCTCGAGCCGGGGCAGGTGCTGTCGTTCGACGCGCTCGTCGGGCCGCGCTCGCTCGCTCGCGGCTACCAGGACGCGCCCGTCATCCTCCACGAGACGCGCCAGGTGCAGGTGGGTGGCGGCGTCTGCCAGACCGCCTCGACGATGTTCGTGGCCGGCCTGCTGTCGGGTCTCACGAGCGTCGAACGCTGGCGGCACTCCTCGCCGGTGGACTACATCGCGCCCGGCGAGGACGCGACCATCGCGTGGCGATCGAAGGATCTGAGGCTGCGGAACGACACGGGCCAGCGTGTGCGCCTGCGGATCTTCGTGCGCGGCGCGACCCTGAGTGCCCGGTTCGAGGGCGAGCAGCCCGCGGCGAACACCTTCGAACTCGCGACCGAGGAGCGTGACCTGCCCGCCGATCCGGGCGTCGAGGGCGCGCGGCCCGGCCGCGAGATCGAGCTCTACCGCGTGCGGACGGGACGGGATGGCGAGCAGTCGCGCGAGTTCGTGCACCGCGACGTCTATCCGCCGACGCGTGGAGCGCAGGTGCGGCCGTGAGGCACGCGCTGCTCCTCGGGGCGTCGCTGCTGGCGGCCGCCTCCGGCGCGCTGGCTCCCGAACTCGATCCCTACCGCGCGCTCTCGCACGACGGCGTCGCGAGCGCCGCCTTGCTCGACCAGGTGCGCGAAGGTCTCAGGGAAGCGGTGTGCGGGCCCGAAGACGGGGCGGGACGTGCGCCGGTCGCCGAAGCGGACTCCGGGGAAGCGAGCGCTGCGAGTGTTCCCCCGGCGCCGCCCGAGTGGCCCGGATCGCCCCGGCCGCTCTACGTGACGCTGGTGCGCGGGCGCGCGACGCGCGCCTGCGTGGGCTCCGACGTGCCTCCGGGCGGTTCGCTCTCCGCCTCGCTGCGGTGGCTGGGCGGTCAGCTCGCGACGAACGACCGCCGCCGCCCTCCCGTGCGGGCCGAGGAACTGGACACCTTGCGGCTGATCGTGGCCTTCGCGGGCGATCCCACGCCGGTCGCGGACCCCATGTCCGTGGACCCGATGCGCGAGGGACTCAAGATCGAAACGGGGAAGGGCACGGTGGCGTTCCTGCCCGGCGAGGCGCGCACGGTGGCGTGGGCGCTCCGCGAAGCGCGGCGCATCGGCGTGCTCGCCGGGCCGGTCGCCGAGGCGCGCTGTTCGAAGTTCGACGTCGTCACGCTTCAGGGGCCCGCGACCACCCGGGCCCGCCGCCCGATCCCATCGAACCCGTGAGGACCGCCATGCCGCACCCCATGACCTTCCGCACGCCGTTTCGCCGGTCGCTTCCGGGCTCGTGGCGCGCCGCGGGCGCTCTCGCCGCGACGCTCGCCGCTTCGTTCGTCCTGCTCGCGCTGCTCGCGCCGCCGGCTTTTTCCGCGGGCACGCGGGTGACCGGGCAGGTCGTGGACGCCGAGACGCAGAAGCCCATCGCGGGCGCCGACGTCGAGCTGCAGAACTCGGGAGGCGGGCCCGGCTACTACCGCACGACCTCGGATTCGCGGGGCGAGTTCGCGTTCGACGACGTCCAGACGAACCGCTGGTACCTGTTCACCGTCGGCGCCGACGGCTATACGGACTGGGCGCTGGACGGCTGGCGCTTCCCGGTCACGCAGAGGGAAGTTCGCGTGGTCGCTCCGCTGGACCGGGCCGGCCGGCTGGCGGTCAAGGTCACGGGCGCCGACGGCCGCACGCCCATCGGCTCGGCGCGGGTCACGATTCGCAGCGAGCGCGCCCCGGCGTGGTACGAGGCCTCGCGCCGCGATCCCGATCCGCGCTGGACCGCAAAGGACGGCACGGTCGCGTTCGACGGCCTCGCGGCCGGCTACTGGACGATCGCCGCGGACGCCGGAGGCCTGCGCGCGACCGAATCGCATCGCGTCCCCGTGCGCCGCGGCGAGACGACGCCGGTGGCGATCGTGCTGGCCCGGCCCGCCAGCATCGCCGGCGCGGTTCGTCTCGCCGACGGCACCGGCGTCGCGGGCGTCAGCGTGATCGCGCGCGGCGCGGGCGAGGCCACCACCACGACCGACGCCGAGGGCGCCTACGTGCTCGGCGAGCTGGCGCCCGGCCGTTACCGCGTCGAGGTCGCGCACGAAGGCTTCGAATCCGGCACGGGCCGCGAGGTCACGGGCCTGCGGGAGGGCGAAGCGCGCACGCTTCCGGACCTGGTCGCGACCCCGAAAGCGCCGGCGCTCTCGCTGGTGTTGCAGCGCGAGGTGTTCGCGCCCGACGAGAAGCAGCAGCTCGCCGTGCGCGCGTTTCGCGCCTCGCGCGTCGCGTTCACGCTGTGGCGCCTGCCGGAGGCGCGGCTGCTCGATTCCACCCGCGACTTCCGCGCGACCTACGTGCAGGGCGCCGACACGACGGGCCTCGTACGGATCGAGGCGTGGGAGCACGACCTGCCGGACGGTCCGCCGTTTGCGTGGCGGGAACAGGAGATGCCACTGCCCCGAGAGCAGCCGGCCGGGGTCTACGTGCTCGAGGCCCGCACCGGAAGGCTCTCGCGCCGGATCGTGTTCTTCGTCAGCGACCTGAGCCTGCTCGCCAAGCGCTCGGCTTCGCGCACCACGCTGTGGGCCGGCTCGCTCAGGACCGGCCTTCCGCTCGCGGACGTGGCGCTCTTCCGTGTCGCGCCCGTCGGGCTCGACGACGGCTCGCTCGCCGACGGCCAGAAGTGGACGAGCGTGCTGGCCCAGGCACGCGCCGGGCGCGCGCTGACCGACGCAGACGGTCTCGTGAGCCTGCCGACCGACCGCGCCGGCCGCACGCGCTGGCTCGCGGTGAGCGAGAAGCACGGCGTCGCGATCCTCGAATCCCCGCTCTCGGGCGAGGCCCAGGGCGGCGGCGACCGGCTGTTCCTGTTCACCGAGCGGCCCATCTACCGCCCCGGGCAGACCGTGTACTGGAAGCTGTTCACGCGGCAGGCGAGCGGTGACGCCTGGTCGCTGCCCGCCGCGGGCGATCCGGTCACGCTGAAGCTTTCGGGGCCGGAGGGTTCCAGCCTCGACGTGAGCGGGGCGTCCCTGTCGGCCTCCGGCTCCGCCGACGGCAGCGTCGTGATTCCGGCCGACGCGCCGCTCGGGGACTGGTCGCTCTCGGCCACCGCCGGGCGCGCGAGCGGGTCCGCGATCGTCGCGATCCAGCAGTACCGCAAACCCGAGTTCGGCGTGGACGTGACGCCCGACCGTCCGGTGTACGTGAACGGCGACGAAGTGCGCTTCGCCATCACGGCCAGCTATTTCTTCGGCGCTCCGGTCGTCGGCGCGACGGTGCGCTGGACGCTCTTCGAGACGCGCCTGCGGGGCGGGAGCGACTGGGGAGAAGGCGGGGAAACCGGGGGCTTCGGCCGCATGCTCGAGTCCGGCGAGGCGCGAACCGACGTGGACGGCCGCGTCGCGCTGCCCTTCACGCCGCAACGGGTCTCGTACGACCGGCGGCTGTCGCTCGAGGTCGAGGTCGTGGACGGCTCGCAGCGCGTCGTCAGCTCGCGCGGCACGGCTCTCGTCGGCCGTGGACTGTTCACGTTGAGCGTCGTGCCCGTCTCGGGGCTGTTCCTCGCCGGCCGGCCCGCGCAGGTGGACGTGAGCACGAAGGATCTGCTCGGCCATCCGGTCTCGGCGGCCGTGACGGTCGAGCTCGACCAGGACGCGTGGAACCCGCTCGAACGCCGCTACACGCGCTCGAGCCGCCCGATCGCCAGCGTCGAAGCCACGACCAGCTCGGTCGAGGGCACGGCCCGTGTCACCCTCGCTCCCGGCCGGGCCCGGTCGGGCTACTTCACCGTGCGCGCCAGGGCGCGCGACGAGCGCGGAAACACGCTCGGCGACGAGGCGACCTTCTGGTGGTTCGACGACAAGGTCTGGTCGTATCCGTACCGCTACCCCGCGCTCGAGGTGCTCGCGGACCGCTCGAGCTACGCGCCGGGCGACACGGCCCGGCTGCTCGTCAACACCGACGTCAAGGACGCCGCCGTGCTGGTCAGCGTCGAGGGCCGCGAGATCCACGAGCTGCGCGTCCAGCATCTGTTCGGCAACAGCGGCCTCGTGCGCGTGCCGCTGCGCGCGGAGTACGCGCCCAACGTGTTCGTCGCCCTGCACGTGCGGCGGGGCCGCGAAGTGCACTCGCGCGTCGTAGAACTGAGCGTCAACGCCGCGCGGCACGACCTCGCGATCACGCTGACGCCCGACCGCGCGCAGTACCGCCCGCGCGAGGCGGCGACCATCGGCATCGAGACGAAGGACGGATCCGGCCGGCCGGTGCCTGCCGAGGTCGCCGTGGGCGTCGTGGACGAGGCGCTCTACTCGCTGCGCGCCGACCGGACGCCGAACCCGCACGACGTCTTCTACGGCCGCCGGCCCAATTGGGTCACGACCGTCGTGAGCTTCCCGACGCTCTATTACGGCGGCGCCGACAAGGGCGACCATGGCGAAGTCCGCCGCGACTTTCGCGACGTCGCGCTGTGGGCGCCCGTGGTGCGCACCGGCGCCGACGGCCGCGCGAGCGTGACGCTGAACTGGCCCGACAACCTCACCACCTGGCGTGCGACCGCGCGCGGCGCCACCGACGCGACGCTCGTCGGTGCCGCGATCGCGAAGACGCTCGTCAGCAAGGACGTCGTCGCTCGCCTCTCGGTGCCGCGCGCGTTCACCGCGGGCGACGAGGCGACGCTGGTCTCGGTGGTCGCCAACCGCGGCCGCACGCCGCAGACCGGCGTAAGCGAGCGGCTCGAGGTTTCGGGAGCGGCGAAGCTGGTCGGACCGGGAAGCGCGACGACGAGCATGGCCCGCGGCGGCGAGTCCCGCGGCCGCTGGAGCGTCACCGTCGCGGCCGACAGTCCGCGCGACGGCGGCGACGCGAGCGCGAAGTTCCTGTTCCGGGTCAAGGCGAAGACCGACGCCGATGCGATCGAGCTGACGGTGCCGGTCGCACCCCGCGCCGTGGCGCTGCACCCGCACGGAGCAGGGGCGGTGAAGGGCGCGTCGCAGTCGGTGACCGTGACGATGCCGGCCAACCTCGTGAAGAGCGGCAGTTCGCTCACGCTCGAACTTTCGCCTTCACCGGCGGCGATGGCGCTGGCGGCGGCCGAGTACCTAGTCGCGTATCCGTACGGCTGCACCGAGCAGACCGCGAACGCGATCCTGCCGGCGACGGCCCTGCTCGCGGCCGCGAAGAAGGCGGGCGTGGCCGCGCCGGGCTGGGACGATCCCGGCAGGCGGCTGACGCCGTTCCTCGACCACCTCGCCTCGCTGCGCCATGAGGACGGCGCGTGGGGCTGGTGGCGCGGTGACGACAGCGACGCCTACCTGACCGCGCTGGCGCTCGACGCCTTCGCGCGCTCGGCGCTCGCCGGCGTGCGCCGCGACCGCTGCCTGGCCGAGATCCAGCAGACCTTCTGGGCGCTCGGCCGAGTGCTGGCCGACGTCCGCGAGGTGGACGGCGAGGCGTACGTGGCGATGCACCTCTCGACGATGCTGCTGCTGCCCGAGGCGTCGGACTGGAAGGATCAGCGGGAGCTGGTCGTGACGCTGGCGCGCTCGACATACGAGCAGCGGGACCGACTCGGCACCGCCGGCCTCGGCTGCGCGGCGCTCGCGTGCTCCCGGCTCGGCATGGCCGGCGAGGCGAGGACGCTGCTCGCGAGCCTGATGCAGCGCGCCTCCCCGGACGGCAACGGGCTTTCTCTGCCGCCCGACGATCCCGACGCCTGGTTCGGCGACCCGGTGGAGAACACCGGCTACGCGCTCTCGGCCCTGTCGGCGATCGGCCCGGACGACGCGCGAGCGCCCGAACTCGTGCGCTGGCTGGCGGCCCGCCGCACCGGCCGCGGTTGGAAGAGCACGCGGGTGAGCGGCGTCGCGGCAATCGCGCTGGCCGACTACCTCGTCGCGCGCCCCGGCGAGGTCGCCAGCGCCGCGGCCGCGCGCGCGAGCTGGAACGGCGAGGTCGTGCACGACGGGCCTTTCGATGGCGGTCGCGGCTTCGGTGCCGGCGTCACCGTCCGTATTCCGGGCGGCAGGCTCGAGCCCGGCCCGAACACCCTGGTCGTCACGCGCACGGGCGAAGGCGCCCTGCACTGGGCGTGGAGCGCTCTCGCGAACGTGCCGAGCCCGGGCCCGGCCGCGAAGGACCCGCGCCTCGCGGTCCGGCGCGAGTTCCTGCGTGCGACCCGCACCGCCGACCGCCGCGGCCGCCCGCGCTGGCTCGTCGCGCCGTTCGACACGGCGGAGCCGCTGCGTGTCGGCGACGCGGTCCTGGTGCGCCTGACGCTCTCGGCCCCGAAGCGACTCTCGTGGCTGATCGTCGAGGATCCCAAGCCGGCCGGCTTCGAAATCGACGACGTCCTGCCCGCCGGCGCCGACCGGCCGTACGGCACCTGGGCGGAAGCCCGGGACGACCGCGCGGTGTTCTTCGTCGGCTCGCTCGAGCCGGGCGACACGGTGATCGAGTACCTGCTCCGGCCCGAGATCGAAGGCGCCTTCACCGCGCTGCCGACTTCGGCCGGGGCCATGTACGATCCCGACCTGCTCGTGCGCGGCTCCGAAGACCGGCTGCGGGTCGCGCCGATGCCCTGATCCACGCCGATGCGCCGCGGCCGCGCGGCCCGGCACTCACCGACCGACGCGAGGAGAGACACCCGCATGAACCCCATCGCACTGCCCGCCGCGGACGAGTACGCGCCCTACTACGGCAGGTACGTCGCGCTCGTCGGCCCCGACGTGCTCGCCGCGCTGGAGTCGCAGGCGCGTACGACGGCCGCGCTGCTCGCGTCCACGCCCGAGACGAAGGGCGGATTCCGCTACGGCGAAGGGAAGTGGAGCGTGAAGGAGGTGATCGGCCACCTCGCCGACTGCGAACGCGTGTTCGCCTATCGCATCCTGAGCTTCGCGCGCGGAGACCAGACGAGCCTGCCCGGCTTCGACGAGAACGCGTGGATGCCGTTCACGACCTTCGACCGCCGCGCGCTCGCCGACCTGGCCGCGGAACTGGCCGCCGTCCGAGCGGCCACGCTGGCGCTCGTGCGCAGCCTCGACGAAGCGGCGCTCGCGCGCCGTGGCCGCGCCAACGACGCTCTCGTCAGCGTCCGGGGACTCGCGGCGATCATCGCGGGCCACGAAGCGCACCACGTGAAGCTGCTGCGCGAGCGATACGGGCTGACGGGCTGACCGCGGAGACGACCGGGGCCTTGCCGGGTCGCCCCTCTCAGGGGGCGACCACGAGGCTGCCCCGCATCGCCGGATGGAACTGGCACGAGTAGCTCAGGGCGCCGTCCTGACCGATCACCAGCGTCCACGAGGAATCGGGCGCGAGACTCCCGGAATCGAACGCCCGGGTGGACGAGGTGACCGTGTGCGGAACGAGGTCCCCGTTGGTCCATCGCACGGTGTCGCCCCGGGCGGCACGCACGACCGCGGGTTCGTACTTCATGGCCCTGATGTCCACGCGATACGAAACCGGAGCGCGGTGGGGCGAAGGACCGCAGCCCGCAGCCAGGACGATCGCGGCGCCGAGGGCCATGGCGGTTCCGCCGGCGAGTCTCGCTCGCCGGCGGGCCGGACTTCCATGACCTGCGGCGCGGCTCGAGTTCGCCGCGCGCTTCACTTCGACGACAGCGACGCCTGGATCATCTTGGCGTGCTCGAGATGGGCGACGAACGCCGGGCGGACGGCGACGAGCAGATCCTTGAGTTCCTGGTTCTCGACGGCGGGCACGATCGTCTTGTCCAGCATGTCGAGAACGGCCTGATGGTAGGCCACTTCGTTGTTCACGTACGCGCGGTCGAACGCCGATCGGGAGAGCTTGCGCATCGCGTTGCGGGTCGAGTCCGTGCTCGCGATCAGGGAACGGCTGGCCTGATTCGGCTGCGGGACGAGCTTCAACCGGGTGGCCAGGGCGGTCGCCTTGGCGTTGACCGAAGTGTGATCGGTCACCATCAACTGGGCGAACTCCTTCACGGACTTGTTCCGCGTCCGGGCGATCGCCAGTTCCCCGTTCTTGACGTCGATGGTGTTGGCAGCCAGCACGATCGCCGCGATGTTGGCATCGCTGAGTTTGGCGGTGTTCGCTGCCGAAGACGCAGGACTCTCAGCGCGTGCCGACGGCGCGATGCTCATTGCCGCACCCAGCGCGAGCGTCACCAGCACCCGTCGCGCACCGCTGAAGCTCATTCGGCCTTCATTTCTTTCCACCATGGCACCCTCCTGGGTTGAGTTGGGATCGCGTCTAAAACCAATGTATCGGATGTTTAGAGATGAGCCGCGATTCGGGTAGTTTTCCCGGGCCACTGCACCGATTCCTCGAACGGGTCGGAATCCATGGATACCAAGCACTTCGCCAAACAACTCCAGAGTCTGGCGGCCCTCGACGAGCCGGTCCGCCGCCGGCTCTACCTGTATGTCGTCCGGCTCGGCCGGGAGGTCGGGAGGGACGAGGCGGCACGCGCCATCGGGGCCTCGCGTGGTCTGGTGGCGTTTCACCTCGACAAGCTGGTCGAAGCGGACCTGCTGCGCGCTTCGTTTCGGAGGCTGTCCGGTCGCGCGGGACCCGGCGCCGGCCGGCCGTCGAAGCTCTACCGCCGCGCCGAGGGCCAGTTCGACCTCAGCGTGCCGCAGCGGCGCTACGAGCTCGCCGCGCACATCCTCGCGCAGGCGCTGGCGGCATCTCCGGCCGATGATCGGCGGGAGTCGCTCGTGCGCGCGGCACGGGAGTGGGGCGCCAGGCTCGCCGCGGACAGCTCCGAGGGCGGAAAGCCCGGGCCCGCGCTGACCCGCGCGAGCCGCGTCCTGCGTGTCTGCGGATTCGAGCCGCGCACGACGCCCGATGGCGAGGTCGTTCTCGGCAATTGCCCGTTCGATTCGCTCAGCGCGGACCGTCGTGAGCTCATCTGCGGCATGAACCTGGCCCTGATCGAAGGGCTGCTCTCGGGACTCGGCCTGCCCGGTGTGGAGGCGAGGCTCGCCCCGCGCGAGGGATGCTGTTGCGTCGCGCTGCGGGAGCGTTCCGCGAAGGGTTGACCGCGCAACGCGTCCACGACGGGCGACCGCCGGGTCCGCGGCGGTCCCGACGCCGGGGCGCGGCGGCGGGAAGCCCCGGCTCTATTCCCCGTACACCTTCATGCCCGCGGGAGCCTCCATGCCGTGCGCGCGCTGCGGCAGCTTCGTGTCCGGCTTCCACACGGCCGCGGTCGGCGCGTTCCAGCTCGCCTCGAAGATCTCGAGGCCCTGCGCCGCCAGCTTCGCGTTGCGGATCGTCAGTCCCACATTGCGCGTCGTCAGGAAGTAGCTCGGCTCCCAATTGCTGGTGCCGACCCACAGCCACTCGCCGTCCACGCTCATGTACTTGCAGTGCTCGACGCGCGCGAACGGGATGTAGCCGCCGCTCCACTCGGGAACGCGCGAGATCTTCACCTCGACGTTGGCGTGCGCCGCGAGATCGCGAAGCGCGCCCTCGTTGCCCCCGCCGAGCGTCCAGTCGGCGGCGATGAGCCGGACCCTGACGCCCCGCGCGGCGGCGGCGAGCAGGGCGTGGTGCAGCGTCGAGTCCACGCGGCCGCGCGAGCCGACGCCGTACTGCATGACCTGAACGTCCACCTCGCGCCGCGCGGCGGCGATGCGCTGCGCGATGAGGTCGCGGTCCCACGGAATGCCGGCCGGGGTGGTGGCGCGCGGGCTCGCGCCGAACCACACTTCCGCGGTGTCGCCCGGAGCCTGAACGACCCGCCGCGGCCACGCCGGGCCGGCGTACGCGGCGGGGTGGAAGGCGACGGTCGTGTCGGCGGCGCCCCAGTCACTCTCGAAGACCGCGCCTGCCGCGGCCGCGAGCACCGGATCTGTGGCCCGCACCCCCAGCTCGTGGATCTGCGAGAGCGCGCGCCAGTCGAGGTTCTGGCTGCCGAGCCAAAGGTCGCCGCCGTCCACGATCATGAACTTGGCGTGCTGGACTCCCCCCGCGAGCCGGCGGTAGTCCACGCGGCGGAACTGCACGTTCGCGAGCCTGGCGAGCGAGTCCGCCGGCATCGGGTAGGTGCGATACATCGAGGCGTCGAGCAGCAACCGCACCCGGACGCCGCGCGCGGCCGCGCGGCCGATCTCGTCGAGCACCGGCTGCAACGCCTCGCCCGGACGATGGGAGAGGTAGAAGTGCTCGAGGTCGAGCGTGCGTTTCGCGCCGCGGATCATCTCGACCCAGACGTCGCGTGCCGCCGGGATGGCGGGATCGCCGAGTGAGGTCTCGAGCGGACGAGACTCGCCGAGCCGGAGCGCCTGGGCGCCCGCGATCGACGCGGCGGCGAGCGTGGCGACCGCGAGCAGCGGCAGGAGTAGGGTGGAGCTACGCATGGGGGCCTCGGGGTTCGCGGGTCACGGTTCGGTGAGTGCGCTGCAGCATACCGCAGGTTCCGCCGCCCGCCCGGCAGCGCGCGCGACGCCGGTGTCGAGCGGCGCGCGGGCGTGCTCGCGCCGGGCGAAGCGGCGCGTGGCTGCGGCGCGGGCGTTCGCCGCCGTGGCGAGTCTGGACGCCTTCGCGCTAGTCTGCGCGCGACCCGCGGCCCTGCGAATGGACTGCACGTCGGACGCGAACCGGGGAGCGTGACCGCCCGGAGGCGAACGTGAACCCGACGCAGACTCGGCCCAAGGCCCCGACCGATCACCGCCGAACCCGCACGAGGCCGCACCCCACGTGACCACCCACGCGCCGAACCCGATCGACTGGCTGCTGCTCGTCCTCCTCGCCCTCGGGCTGCCGCTGCGCGCCTGGCTGGCCATGCGGCGCCTGCGCGCGGCGAGCGAAGACGAGGCCGCACGCCTGCGCCCGCGACTCTGGCTGCGCGCGATCACGACCCAGTGGCTGCTCTCGGCGGCGGTGATCCTGCAGTGGCTGGTGACGCGCCGCCCGCTCGACTCGCTGTCGCTCTCGCCGGCGCTGGGCTGGGGCGCGGCGGGAGTGCTGCTCGGCGTGGCCGTCATGGCCGTCCTGTTCGGCGCGCAGCGCCGCGGCCTCGCCTCGTCGCCGGAAGTGGCCGCGCGCCTCTCGGAACGGCTCGCGCCCGTGAAACGATTGATGCCGGCCTCGCGCGCCGAGTGGCCGGGTTTCGTCGCTCTCTGCCTCACCGCCGGCGTCTGCGAGGAACTGCTCTTCCGCGGCTTCCTGCTGTGGCTCTTCGCGCAGTTCCTGCCGGCCTGGTGGCAGGCGGCGCTCGCGCAGGCGGCGCTCTTCGGGATCGCGCATGCCTACCAGGGCGCCCGCGGCGTGCTGCAGACCTTCGCGGTCGGCGTGTTCCTGACCGGAGTGATGTGGATCTCGGGCGCGATCTGGCCCGCGATGCTCGTGCACGCCCTGCTCGATCTGAACTCCGGCGACTTCGCGGTCCGCATCGCCGGGCTGCAGCGCTCGCGCGAGGTCCGGCCGGCTTGAGCGGTCCGGACGCGGGGCCCGACTCACTGCGCCTGCCGGTGCCGCGGGCGCTGTTCCGGCTCGCGCTGCCCATCCTCGCCTCGCAGGTCCTGCGACTCGCGTTCCAGTGGGTGGACGCGCTGTGGGTGCGGGGACTCGGCGTGGACGCGACGGCCGCCATCACGACCTCGGTGTTCGTGATGTGGGCGGTGCTCTCGCTGTACGACGTCTTCGGCTTCGGCATCGGCGCGTACGTGAGCCAGCTGGTCGGTGCGGGGGAGCGCCGGCGCGCCGGCCTCGCGGCCTGGAAGGGGCTGCGCGCCTCGGCGGCCATGGGCCTCGCGGGCGTGGTCGCGGGGCTCTTCTTCGCGCGGCCGATCTACTCGCTCGTCACGACCGACCCGGGCGTGGTCGAGGCCGGCGCGTCCTACCTGCGCATCGTGCTGCTCGGCACGCCGCTCATCATGATGTCGTTGTCGTGCGAGAGCGTGCTGCGCGCCTGCGGCGACACTCGCACGCCCTTCCTCGTGGACCTGTTCGCGGTGACGCTCAACGCGCTGCTGGCGCCGGTCCTCATCTACGGGCTGGGACCGTTCCCGCGCATGGGCGTGGCCGGCGCCGCGACCGCCACGGTGGCGGCGCAGGCCGTCATGCTCGGCTGCTACGCGACGTTCGCGCTGCGAAGGCACCCGTCGCTGCCGCTCGCGCGCTCGGCGGAGGGCCCGCCGCTGCGCGTGCTCGGCATGGCGAAGGTGGGGCTGCCCGCGGCGAGCATCGGCCTGCTCTTCTCGCTCGTCTACATCGCGTTCACCCGCGCGGCCTCCCAGTGGGGCCCGGCGGCGGTCGCGGTCGTCGGCATCGTCAACCGTGTCGAGGCGATCCAGTTCGTCGTCTCGGCGGCGATCGGTTTCGCCGCTGCGACGATGGTCGGCCAGTCGCTCGGCGCCGGAGCGTCGGCGCGCGCCGAGGAGACGATTCGCACCGGTCAGCGCTGGGCGCTGCTCTTTTCGCTCGCGCTGACCGCGCTCTACCTGATCTGGCCGCGCCTGTTCCTCGCGATGTTCACGCGGGATCCGCAGGTGCTCGCGCTCGGTACGCCCTACATGCGCGTCATCGCGCTCACGCTGGTCGCGACAGGGCTCGAGATCGTCACGGCCGAGGCGGTGATGGGTTCGGGCCACACGCTCGCCGTTTCGTGGATCTACACGATCGTCTCGCTCGCCCGCATTCCGCTCGCGATGCTCGTGCCGCGCTGGACCGGCGGCGGGCTGCAGTCCATCGCCTGGCTCATCACCCTCACCTGCGTCGTGCGCACCGGGGCCATTCTGATGTGGGCCGCGCGTGGCACCTGGAAGCGCGGCCTCGCGACGGAGCTGCACGGGCATGCCGCGACGGCGACGGCCGAGGACCCCGGCGCGGCGGTCTGACGGAGCGCGAGTCGCTCCCGCTGGCGGCACGAGGAGCGGCCAGTCTAGACTCCCCGCCCGACACCTCCGCACGACCCGAAGGGACCCCATGCAATACCGCTACGTCATCGTCGGCGGCGGACTCGCCGCCGCATCGGCCATCGAGGGCATTCGCTCGCGCGACCGCGAGGGCGGCATCCTGCTGTTCTCGCGCGAGAATCACCTGCCGTACCGGCGCTCGCCCCTCTCGAAGGACGCCTGGACGCCGGGCTTCGATCTCGGCGCGCTGGCGGTGCACCCCGACTCCTACTACGACGAGATGCAGGTCGAGGTCCGCCTGCGGCGCGAAGTCGTCGAGCTCGACCCCGACTCGCGGGTGCTGTGGGACGAGCGTGGCGAGAGCGTCGGATTCGACGAACTGCTGTTCGCGACGGGCTGCCGGCCCAGACGCCTGCACGCCGAGGGCGCGGCCGAATCGCCCAGCGTTCGTTACTACCGGGACCTCGAGGACTTCCTCGACCTGCAGCGCCGGATCGAGCAGCTGCAACACGCGACCGTGGTGGGCGGGGGATTCGTGGCGGTCGAGCTCGCGGGGACGCTGCGGGCGCGCGGACTGCAGGTCACGCTCGTGTTCCCCGAGGAGTGGCCGCTTTACCGGCAGCTGCCGCGCTCGCTCGGCACCGGGCTCGTGGAAGTGCTGCGCGACATGGGGGTCGAGATCGTCTCGGGCGAGACCCTGGTCCGGATCCACGAAGCGCACGGGTTCGTGCAGGCGCGCACGTACGGCGGCAACGACCTCACGACGCAGCTCGTGGTCGTGGACCAGGGCAGCGAAGCGCAGGTGGAGCTCGCCGACGCGGCCGGGCTCGACACCGACGACGGCATCGTCGTGGACGAGCACGGTCGCGCTTCGAAGCCGCACACGTGGGCGGCGGGGGACGTCGCCGAGTTTCCCTACCTCGCGCTCGGGCAGCTCATGCGGGTCGAGGGCGCCGACCACGCCGGGCAGCACGGCCGGCTCGTCGGCGAGAACATGGCGGGCGCGGACCGGACCTACGACCACCTGCCGCTCAAGGGGTTCCAGATCGGATCGCTGCGCTTCGAGGGTGTCGGCGAGCTCAGCTCGCGCCTCGACAGCGATGAGGTGTGGCCCGAGCCGGGACGCGAGGGCGTGATCTTCTACCTGCGGGACGACGTCGTGCGGGGCGTGCTGCTGTGCAACGTGCCCGACCGGCTCGAGTGGGCGCGCGACCTGATCCGCGCCGCGAAACCGATGTCGGCGGCGGAGCGCGCCGCGCTCCTGCCGGTGAAGGCCTGAACGGCGTGCGACGCGGGCTGTCGGCGCGCATGCTGATCGGCCTGGCGGCCGGGCTATTGCTCGGAGCGGGCGCGCACCTGCTCTGGCACGACAGCGTCGCCCTCGAGCGGTTCGTGAGGCTCGTCTCCGAGCCGGGCGGCAGGATCTTCCTGCGGCTGCTGTTCATGCTCGTCCTACCGCTCATCGTTTCGGCGCTCGCGCTGGGCGTCGCGGGGCTCGGCGACCTGCGCAACCTCGGCCGCATCGGGCTCAAGACCTTCGCCTACACGGTCGTGGTCTCGCTCATCGCGGTGCTGATCGGGGTCGCGACCATCAACCTCGTACGCCCGGGCGCGGGACTTTCGCCCGGGCTGCGCGAGCGGCTCTCGGCGCTGGCGAGCGGTGCGCCGCCGCCCGCGCCCGCCGCGGGCGCGACCGGGGTGGATTTCCTCGTCGGGCTGTTCCCGAACAACCCGATCCGGGCGATGGCCGACGGCGACATGCTCGCGGTCATGGTCTTCGCGCTGCTTCTCGGCATCGGCCTCGCGATGACCCGCGGCGACGCGGCGCGCAGGTTCGAGGACACGCTGCAGGGGCTCTACGACGTCGTCATGCGGCTGCTCGGGCTGGTGCTCGAGGTCGCGCCGCTGGGCGTCGCCTGCCTCATGTTCACGCTCACCGCCCGGCTCGGGCTCGGGGTGCTGTGGCAGCTCGGCGCCTACGTGTTCGCGGTCGTGCTCGCGCTTTCGGTCCATCAGTTCGTCGTCTACCCGGCGCTGGTGGCGTGGCTCGGCGGGCGAAGCCCGCGGCAGTTCTTCCTGGCCATACGACCCGCCATGGTGACCGCGTTCTCGACCGCTTCGAGCAACGCCACGCTGCCGACGGCCCTGCTCGTGGCCGAGGAGAACCTGAGGTTGCCGCGCCACGTGAGCCGCTTCGTGCTGACGCTCGGCTCGACCGCGAACCAGAACGGCACCGCGCTCTTCGAGGGCATGACGGTGCTGTTCCTGGCGCAGTTCTACGGCGTGCCGCTGACGCTCGCGCAGCAGGTGAGCGTGGTGTTCATCTGCGTGCTCGGCGGCATCGGCACGGCGGGCGTTCCCGCCGGCTCGATCCCGGTCGTGGTCATGATCCTCGGCATGGTCGGCATTCCCGCCGAGGGCATCGGCATGATCCTCGGCGTGGATCGCTTCCTCGACATGTGCCGCACCACGCTCAACGTGACCGGAGACCTCGCCGCGGCGGTCGTCGTCGCACGCGGCGAGCCGGACGCGGCCGCCCGCTCGCTCGACTAGCGGCCCGGTGGCGACGGACGCGGCGCACGACGCCGCAGGACCTCGCTACGACTCGCGTGAGGCGGGGCCGGCGCCGGGAGCTTCGCCGCCGCCCGAAGGCAGCAGCATGTCCTCGAAGAAGAAAGCCGCCAGCTCGGCGCGGCCGGAAAGGCCCGACTTGCGGTAAACGCTCACCGCGTGCTGGCGCACCGTGCGCTCGCTCCTCTTCGTCAGGCCGGCCGTCTCCTTGTGGCTGTAGCCCTTGAGCAGAAACATCGCCGTCTCCTTCTCGGCGGGCGTCAGCGCCCAGTCGTCGAACTGGCGGTCCATCGCCTCGCCGAGGCCGCGCAGCGCGTTCTGCGCGACTGCCTGCCAGCGGTCGCGCTCGGCCTTGCGGGTGGCGAGTGCCGCGCGGACGCCGGCGAGCGAGCGCTCGGTGCTGAGCCAGCCGCGCAGGAGCAGGACCGCCGCGACCGCCACGAACACGATGAACGAAAGCTCGACGTACGCGTGGCTGCCCCGCCAGAGCCCGGGCGAATCCGTGACGAGGTCAATCGTGCCCGACACCGCCGCGCCGACCAGCAGCCAGGCGACGATGGCCCGGGTCCGGGCCGCGCGCTCGTTCGAAAAGGGATCGGTCATTTGCCGGGGGTCCACCGTAGCAACGACTTGAGCGGTCACCATACGGCATCTGCCCGATGTGCGCGATCTCCTCGGGGTCCTAGCCTGCGACGGTCCCGCGGTTCACGTCCCAACCTGTACCCGGAGGCAACGCCATGTCCCGTTCCAGCAAGCTCGCTCTCGTCGTGATCGTCCCCGTCCTGCTGTTCGCCGCGGTCCAGCTCGTGCCCTACGGCCGCAACCATGCGAACCCGCCCGACGGCGCGCTCGTCGCGTTCGACTCGCCCGCCACGAAACAACTTGCCGAACGCGCCTGCTTCGACTGCCACAGCAATCGCACGAAGTGGCCGTGGTACTCGAACATCGCCCCGATCTCGTGGCGCATCCAGCGGCACGTGGACGAAGGCCGCGGGGAACTCAACCTGACCGCGTTCGACCCGGCGAGCGAGGACATGGCCGACGCAGCCGGCGAGGCGGGGGAGACCATCACCAAGGGCGAAATGCCCCCCGCGGACTACCTCCTCGCACACCCGGAGGCGCGTCTGAGCTCCGCCGAGAAGCAGGCGCTGGTCGCCGGCCTCGACAGGACCTTCGCCGTCTTCGTCGAGCGCGAGAAGCAGTACAAGCTCGAGAAGGAACGCAGGAGCGGCAGAGAGTAGCGACACGGCAGGGACGTGAGCGAAGGCCGGCCACGGAGCCGTTCGCGGGGCTGGAAATACCCGCGAGCGGCTCGCGTACCGAGGCCTTCGCTCACCGGGCCGGCGCGGGCGCCTCCCGGCTCCCATGTCGCCCCGGCTCAGCGCCCGATCACGACGACCGGGGTCGAGGCCTGTCCGTCGGCGGTGCGAAGGCGGGCGTGGTAGACGCCCGCGGGCAGCCCGGCTGAGTTCACCGCGACCTGGTGGCGCCCCGCGGCACGCAACTCGTTCGCGACCAGCGTGCGAACGCGCCGGCCCTGGACGTCGTGCAGCTCGAGCGTCACCAGGCCCGGCGCGGGCAGGTCGAACGCGAGCGTGCCGTGGCCGCGCAGCGGGTGGGGCGTCGGGCTCGCCAGGCGAACGCCGGGCCGGGTGTTTCGCGACCACGGCACCGACACCGTCGTGATGGAAAGATCCTGGATCGCCGCCAGGTGCGTGCGCGCCACGCCGGCGAGGCTGTTGAAGAGGCCGCCGACGTAGATCATCTGTCCGCCGCTCGCCAGCGCGTTGACCTGGCCGAAGTCGAGGTTCGCGGTCCACGGAAGCGCCACGGCGGTGGCGGAGTCCACGACCGCGAATCTCGAGCGCGACACGCCGCTGATCATCGTGAACGTGCCGCCGATGTAGACGCGCGAGCCGATGGGCAGGACCTCGTCGCACGGCGCGCTCGGGTTGGGGCGCCACGCCAGCGCCTGTCCGGTGATCGGATCCATCACCGCCACGCGCGGACGGTTGAAACCGCCGATGTTGAAGAACTGGCCCGCCGCGTAGACCCGGCTCGGCGTCACGGTGAGTCCGGTGACCGTTCCGTCGGCGCCGGGATTCCACGTCAGCACGGTTCCCGAATCCGGGTGGAGCGCGACGATGCGGTTGCGCGTCAGGCCTCCGACCGTGGTGAACGCGCCGGCGGCGTACACGCGCCCGTGTCCGAGCGCGAGCGCGTTGACCACGCCTCCGGAGTTCGGGTTCCACGTCCGCACGGCGCCCCCCGCCGTGTCCACGGCGGCGAGGCGGTTGCGGGCCTGCCCCCCGACGGTGGTGAACTGACCGCCGAGATAGACCGTGGTGTCGTTGGCGGCGAGCGCGTTGACGCTGCTGCTGGCGGCGGGATTCCACGGCAGCACCGCGCCGGTGACGGCGTGGACCGCGGCAAGGCGGCTGCGCGAGACGCCGCCGACGTTGGTGAACTGGCCGCCGAGGTAGATCTTGTCGCCGACCTTGAGCATGGTGTTGACCTCGCTGCCCGCGTTCGGATTCCATGAGGTGGCGACTCCGGTGCCGAGGTCGAACGCGGCGAGGTTGTTGCGCAGGAGCACGTTCATGGCCCAGAAGTAGCCGCCGACGTAGAGCGTGGTCCCCTGTGCCGCGAGGACGTCCACGCTCGCGCTGGCCATCGGGTTCCACGACAGCGGCGCCGCCGTGAGCGGATCGAGCGCGGCGAGAAAGTTCCGGGACTGACCGGCGATGGTCTGGAATCCGCCGCCGACGTACGGAACGCCCGCGACGACGGCGAGCGCGCTGACCGAGCCGCTCAGGTTCGGATTCCACGACGTGGCGATCCCGGTCGTGGCCGACAGTTCGGCCAGCGAATAGCGCGAGACGTTGCCGTTGACCATGTAGAAGTTGCCGCCGACGTACAGGTTGGTCCCGTTCGGCACGATGCAGCCGACCTCGCCGGCCACGTTGGGGTTCCACGCCGTGAGGGCGCCGGTCGTGGTGTTCACGGCGGCGAGCGCGTTGCGGATCGTGCCGAAGAGCTTGTTGAAGCGACCGCCGGCGTAGAGCGTGCCGCCGTCGAGCCGCAGCTCCATGACTTCGGGGAACTGGGTCACGGTGTCGGCGACGGCCGGATTCCACGCGGTCACCGATCCGGTCCCCGTGGTGTCGATGGCTGCGAGGCACGAACGGGGCTGGAGGCCGACGGTCGAGAACAACCCGCCGGCGTAGACGATGCCGCCCGAGACGACCACGGCATGGACGGTGGCGCTCGCGTTGGGATTCCAGCTCGTCAGCGCACCCGTCGCGGCGTCGAACGCCGCGAGCCGGTTGCGCGGGGCACCGCCGGCCTGGGTGAAGAAGCCGCCCGCGTACAGAACGCCGTTCGCGAGCGCGAGGGACTCCACCCGGTCGCTGGCGCTCGCGGTCCACGCGGCGACCGTGCCGTCGGCGTTGATCCGCGCCAGGTTCTGGCGCCGCAGGCCGCCCACCGAGTCGAACGAGCCGGCGATGAACCATCCGCCCGAGCCATCGGGAATGATCGCGTGCACGCTGCCGCGTACGGCGGCGCTGGCGAGGGGCGCATTGGCCCCGGCCGTGAAGCGCAGCGCCCCGCCCGTCCACGGCCCGACGTTCTTGAACAGACCTGCGGCGTAGAGCGTGTCGCCGGAACGGACGAGGGCGTTGACCTCACCATCGGGAACCCACAGGTCGAGGTCCACCAGTTGGGCGAACGCCGGGGAGGCGCCCAGGGCGATCCACAGCGGTAGGAGCAGCCGGAGCAGCAGGCGGCCGGGCGCGGTGCGAAGCAAGGGTCGGCTCAAGATGTTCTCCCGCAGGGTGGGTTCGAACGGTTCGGCGACTCGGCGCCGGCGCGGAAATCGGACGGCGACGTCACGACCAGATATGCGCAAGAACCGCCGGAAAACCGTCATGGGACTTCGTCGCCGGTGACACCCTTCTTCCGCGGCCGGCGGTACGCCGGGTCCGGGCCGTCCTGCCGCCCTCGGCTGGGTGGGGGCGGATCCCGCGCGCCCGTACGTGTGCGAGCACCTCCGCCAGCCCTTCTTGGCCGGCCATGGCGGCCGCCCTAGACTCGGGCCGCTCATGCCGACCCCGTCCACCGACCCGACGCTCGCCGGCGAGGCCGCCGCGCTGATCGCCGACTCCTTCGCGCAGTACATGCGCCGCTTCCTCGCGCTCTCGCGCGTCGCGGGGGCGCACTTCTCGAACCGCGACTGGCACGCGATGCAGCGCGACTCCGGCCGCCGGCTCGACCTGTACGGCGACGCCGTGGGCGGCACGCAGACGGGGCTGCGCCTGCTGCTCGGCGCGCGGCTCGCCGACCGCGGCACGTGGACCGCCATCCGCGCGAACTTCGAATCCCTCGTCACGCCGGGGGCCTACGCCGAGCTCGCCGAGACGTTCTTCAACAGCAACGTCCGGCGCATCTTTCACACCGTCGGCGTGGATCCGGAGGTCGAGTTCGTCTCCGCGGCCATTCCGCGGCGGGAGTATCGCGCGCCGTGGAGCCACACGCGCACCGTGCCGTGCGACGGCGACCTCGCGCTGGCCTTCCGGCGCGTGCTCGAGGGCGCGGGGCTGCGCGCGGCATGGGACGACCTGCGGGGGGACGCCGAACGGCTCGTTCGCGCCGTGCCGCCCGAGGTTCCGGCGGCCCGCGTGCGGGCCATCGAGGTGGCGCGCACCGCGTTCTTCCGCGGCAAGGGCGCCTACCTGGTCGGACACCTGCACCTCGACACGGGCTCGATTCCGCTGGTGATCGCGCTCCTCAATCCCCGGGGCCGCGTGGTCGTGGATGCCGCGCTGTTCACCGAGAACGAGATCAGCGTCGTATTCAGCTTCGCGCGCTCGTACCTGTTCGCCGAGACCGGGCGGCCGCGCGAGATGGTGGACTGGCTGCGGACGATCATGCCACGCAAACCGGTCTCGGACCTGTGGAACTCGATCGGCTTTCACCGCCACGGCAAGACCGAGCTCTACCGCTCGCTGCTCGAACATCTGGCGAACACCGACGAGAAGTTCGCGATCGCGCCCGGCAAGCGCGGCATGGTGATGTCGGTGTTCGCGCTTCCGGGCTTCGACGTGGTCTTCAAGCTGATCCGGGACCGCTTCGAGTACCCCAAGACCGTGACGCACGCGCAGGTCCGCGAGAAGTACGAGCTCGTCTACCGCCACGACCGGGCGGGGCGGCTGGTGGACGCGCAGACGTTCGAGCACCTCGATTTCCCGGCGGAACGCTTCGATCCCGCGCTGCTCGACGATCTGCTCACGCACACTTCCGAGAGCGTGAAGCTGCGCGGCGGCCGCGTCGTGATCGCGCACCTGTACACCGAGCGGCGACTGCTGCCGCTGGACCTGTTCCTCGCCGGAGCCGCGCCCGAGGCGGCGCGCGAGGCGGTCGTGGACTACGGTCAGGCGCTCAAGGACCTCGCGGCGACCAACATCTTTCCGGGCGACATGCTGCTCAAGAACTTCGGCGTCACGCGCCACGGCCGGCTGGTCTTCTACGACTACGACGAGCTGTGCCCGCTGCTCCAGGTGCGCTTCCGCGACCTGCCGGCACCGCGCGGCGACGACGAGGAAGTGGCCTCGGAGCCGTGGTACTTTGTCGGCGAACACGACGTCTTCCCGGAGGAGTTCCGGGCCTTTCTCGGGCTCCGGGGCGACCTGCTCGAAGCGTTCCTCGCCGCGCACGGCGACCTGCTCGAAGCCGGCTGGTGGCGGCGCATGCAGGACCGCCTGCACCAGGGCGAGATCATCGACGTCTTTCCCTACCGGACGGCGCGCCGCCTGCGGCCCGGCCCCGGTTGAACCCGCCGCACCGCCCGCCGAGCGCGGGCCTCATTCGAGGAGAACGAGAGCCATGAGCGTCCTTCAGGGCGAATCCATCACGCTGCGCGACGGCAGGCTCGTCGTGCCCAGCCATCCCATCCTGCCGTTCATCGAGGGCGACGGCACCGGCCGCGACATCTGGCGCGCGTCGGTGCGCGTGTTCGACGCGGCGGTCGCGAAGGCCTACGGCGGCGGGCGGCAGATCGTCTGGAAGGAAGTCCTCGCGGGGCAGAAGGCGTTCGACGCCACCGGCAATTGGCTCCCCGACGAAACGCTCGACGCGTTCCGCACCCACCTCGTCGGCATCAAGGGCCCGCTCACGACGCCGATCGGCGGCGGCATCCGTTCGCTCAACGTGGCGTTGCGCCAGATCCTCGACCTGTATGTCTGCCTTCGCCCGGTGCGCTGGTTCCAGGGCGTGCCCTCGCCCGTGAAGCACCCCGAGAAGGTGGACATGGTGATCTTCCGCGAGAACACGGAGGACATCTACGCGGGAATCGAGTTCGCGGAAGGATCGGACGAGGCGAAGAAGGTGCTCGCGTTCCTGAAGGACAACTTCCCCTCGATGCACAAGAAGGTGCGCTTTCCCGAAACGAGCGGCATCGGCTTCAAGCCCGTCTCGCGCGAGGGCAGCGAGCGGTTGATCCGCGCCGCGATCGAGTACGCGCTGGCGCAGAAGCTGAAGAGCGTCACCCTCGTCCACAAGGGCAACATCATGAAATTCACCGAGGGCGCGTTCCGCAACTGGGGCTACGCGCTCGCCGAGCGCGAGTTCGCCGACCGCGTGTACACCTGGGACCAGTGGGAGCGCACCCGGGCGGCGAAGGGTGAGGAGGCCGCGAACGCCGAGCAGAAGGCCGCCGTGGCCGCGGGACGGGTGATCGTCAAGGACGCGATCGCCGACATCACGCTGCAGCAGGTGCTGACCCGCCCCGAAGAGTTCGACGTCATCGCCACGCTCAACCTGAACGGCGACTACCTCTCGGACGCGCTGGCCGCGCAGGTCGGCGGCATCGGCATCGCGCCCGGCGGCAACATCAACTACGTGACGGGCCACGCCGTCTTCGAGGCCACGCACGGCACCGCCCCCAAGTACGCCGACCTCGACAAGGTGAACCCGGGCTCGGTCGTGCTCTCGGGCGAGATGATGCTGCGCTACCTGGGCTGGAACGAGGCCGCCGACCTGATCCTGAAGGGCATGGACGGCGCGATCGGCAGCCGGCGCGTGACCTATGATTTCGCGCGCCTCATGGAAGGCGCGACCGAGATCAAGTGCAGCGAGTTCGGGGACAACATCGTCGCGCACATGTAGGCGGACGCGTCGCGGTGGCTTCCGCAGGGCGGAACCGAAGGTGGCGCGGAGCCGGCGCCGCGTCGTTCGTCACAAGCGTCATCCGCTCGGTGGTCAGCGAATCACCGCGAGTCGTCGTGTCATGCGCGCGGGGCCGACGCACGGACGCACAAGGTACACCCCGGAAGGAAGTGATTCGGCCCCCGACACGGCGAGATCATGGTAACCGTCGCTTCACGTCCGTGCGGAAGCGGCGACGGTACTCGGCGAGCAGCTCGGAGCGATGCGGGCTCGTCGAGGGCTCGCCGGGAAGCTCGAGCAGCGCCCGGCGGACAACCTGCAGGTGCTCGAAGTACGTCGCGCAGGGCCGGCACTCGGCCAGGTGAGCGTCGAAGCCGGGCAGCAGCGCCACATCGAGGTGGCCTTCGAGCGCCTCGCCCATGACGTCAATGGCTTCATGGCAGGTCATGCCGACTCTCCCGGATTCCGCGGTGCGAGCTGCGCCTGCGCCGACATCGCGCCCCGCACGTGACGGTCGAGGGCCCGCCGGATGCGGGCGCGTCCGCGGTGGAGCAGCACCCTCAGGTTCGTCTCGCTGACGGACAGTATGTTACAGACCTCCTGGGCGCCGACGTCCTCGACGTCGCGCAGCAGGACGACCTGCCGCTGGACCGGCGGCAGGGACTCGACGGCTTCGCGAATGACGCGGGCGGCTTCGGCCGTCCGCAGCGCCAGGGCCGGATCCTCGAGCCCCCAGGGAACCGGCCGCTCCGTCCACAGGCCCGCCTTGCCCGCGCCCGGCACCCACTCCTGCGTCGGTTCGCCGTCGTCGCCGGCAGCCTTGAGCGGCACCTCGGAACGCCGCGCCTCGCGCGCCGCGAGCGTGCGGGCCCGGCGGACGAGAATGCCGAAGATCCACGTTCGCAGCTTCGAGCGTTCCTCGAAGCCCGCGAGGCCCCGAATCACCCCCAGCCAGGTCTCCTGCACGATGTCCTCGGCCAGCGCCGGGGACGAAGTAAAGGTGCGGGCGAAGGCCAGCAGACGGCCGTGCATGGAGTCCACGAGCTCGGCAAAGGCCGTCTCGTCGCCTGAACGGAGCCTCCGGACCAGCAATCGCTCCCGGTCCGCCTGCATGTCCGACACGTTCGATCCTCCTGGCCGAGGCCCGGGTCGGCGTCAGCATACCCGACCTCGGCAGGGCGACCTGAAGGAGTTCGTCTGTAACACCGGCTGCGAATCGGGGACTACCCCGCAGCGGACGCCCGGCAGGCCAGGGCCTCCGCGGGTTTTCCCCGCGCGCGGCCGTTTCGGGGGGTCCGCGGCGCTGACGACGATGAATAACGTCCGGGTGGGCCGGCGCGACACGGGGGGACACGCCGCGTTCGTGCTCACCCGGGCGTTCGTATTGGGACGGCCGGGGCAGAGGGCGGCGCGCGCCCGGGTTCAGCTCACGTCGCCGTGGTCGTGGGGATCGAGCGCGTCGCGCAGGCCGTCGCCCAGGAAGTTGAAGGCCAGCAGCGTCAGCGACAGCGCGATCCCCGGGAACGTGACCAGCCACGGGAAGATCGCCATCGTCCGCGCCCCGTCGGCGACGAGCGTGCCCCACGAGGCGTCGGGCGGCTGCACGCCGAGACCGAGGAACGAGAGGAACGCCTCCTGCAGGACGACCGCCGGCACGGTCAGCGTCGCGTAGACGATGACCGGACCGAGCGTGTTGGGCACGATGTGGCGGGCGAGGATGGCACCGTCGCCGGCGCCCAGCGCGCGCGCGGCCTCGACGAACACCTGCGCCTTCAGCGACAGCACCTGCCCGCGCACGATACGCGCCATGGTCAGCCACTGCACCAGGCCGAGGGCGACGAACAGCATGAGCAGCGAGCGCTCGAAGAACACCAGCAGCAGGATCACCAGGAACAGGTAGGGCAGCGAGTAGAGCACATCCACGATGCGCATCATCAGCTCGTCGAGCTTGCCGCCGGCATAGCCCGCGACCGCGCCCCAGGTGACGCCGATCGCCAGGCTGACGAGCGTGCCGACGATCCCGACCAGCATCGAGATGCGCCCGCCGAAGAGGACGCGAGCGAACAGGTCGCGGCCGAGGTCGTCGGTGCCGAACCAGTGCGCCCACGACGGTGGCGTCGCGCCGCGGGCCAGATCCTGCGCTGCCGGGTCCTGCACGAACGGGATCCACGGCGCCAGAGCGGCGATCGCACAGACGGCCACGAGGAAGAGCCCCGAGGCGACGGCGACGCGGTTGCGCCGCAGGCGCCGCCAGGCGTCGGACCAGAGCGAGCGCGAGGCCCGTGCCTCACCCGCGGGCTGCGCGACGGTCGCCGGGGGGGCGAGGCCGATGCTCACGAGAGCTCCACGCGCGGGTCGAGCTTCGCGTAGGCGAGGTCCACCAGCAGGTTCAGAACGAGCAGCAGCGCCGCGTAGAAAAGCACGATGCCCAGCACGAGCGTGTAGTCGCGGTTGAAGGCCGCGCCCACGAGCTGGCGCCCAAGGCCGGGGATGGCGAACACCTGCTCGATCACGATCGAACCCATCACGACGCGAGCCGCGGCGGGCCCGAGAAACGAAACCACCGGCAGGACTCCCAGCGGCAGCGCGTGCCGCGCGATCACGGCGGGCTCCGCGAGCCCCTTGGCGCGCGCCGTGCGGACGAAATCCTGGCCCAGCACCTCGAGCATGCCGGCGCGCGCGAGCCGGGCGATGAACGCGACGTACATGAGCGACAGCGCGATCACGGGCAGCACACGGCTCGCCGGCCCGTTCCAGAGCGCGGGCGGGAGCCAGTAGAGCGTCAGGGCGAAGATCAGCACGAGCAGCGGCGCGAGGACGAAGTTCGGCACCGACACGCCGGCCAGCGCGAGCCCCATGACGGCGTGATCGGCCAGCCGGTTCCGCTTCACCGCCGCGAGCACGCCGAGCGGAACGCCCGCCAGCACGGCGAGCAGCAGCGCCCAGCCGCCCAGCTCGGCCGAGACCCGGAAGCCGGCGGAGACGATCTCGCGCACCTGGCGCTGCGGATAACGGTACGAAACGCCGAAGTCCCCGCGCGCCGCGTTGGCGAGGAAGCGCACGTACTGCTCCGGGAGCGGGCGGTCGAGTCCGTAGGTTCGCATGAGCTGCGCCCTGGCCGCGGCCGGGATCTCCTTCTCGGACTGGAAGGGTCCGCCGGGCGCGAGCCGCACGATGAAGAACGACAGCGTCGCGATCACCCAGAGCGTGGGCACGAACAGCAGGATCCGGCGCAGGACGTAGGTGGTCATCGCCGCCACGCGCCGCCCGCGGGAGGACGGCCGTCGCTCGGGGCGGGCGCGCCGGGAGCGCCGCGGGCCTCGTGCCGCCCGGCGCGCGAGGCGGGCGCCGCCACGATGGCTTCGTGCTCGCGCCAGTCACGGTCGATCCAGACGCGCGTCAGCGGGTGCACGTCGAGCGCCGTGTGGTAGATGCCGCGCACGTAGGGCTTGACCAGCTCGTGCGTCGAGTAGTGATAAATGGGGATGAAGACGGCCGCGTCGAGCGCGATCTTCTCGGCCTGAGCCAGCAGCCGGAATCGCCGCGCCGCGTCGAGTTCCCGCGCCGCCGCGTCCAGCAGCGCGTCGTACCGCGGGTCGCTCCAGCCGGTGCGGTTGTTGCCGTCACCGGTGCGCAGGATCCCGAGGAACGAGTTGGGGTCGAGGTAGTCGCCGATCCACGAGCGGCGGGTGACGTCGTAGCGCAGCGCGACGGTCGCCTGCTGCACCGTGCCCCACTCCATGTTCAGCAACTCGACCGGCACGTTCAGCTCGCGCTTCCACATCGCCTGCACCGCCTCGGCGATGCGGCGGTGGTCCTCGCTGGTGTTGAACAGGATCGAGAACTTCGGGAAGCCGCGGCCGCCCGGGTAGCCGGCCTCGGCGAGCAGCCGGCGCGCCGCCCCGGGCTCGTAGCCGATCTGCGGCGGACCCTCGTAGCCCGGATAGCCCGAAGGCGTGATGCGGCCCCACGCGCGGCGCGTGCCCTTGAGCAGGTCGCGGGCGATGGCCTCGCGGTCGATCGCCAGGTTGAGCGCGCGGCGCACGCGCACGTCGTCGAACGGTTTGCGGGTGACGTTGAAGCTGTAGAAGTAGGTGCCCTGGTACTCGCCGGTCACGTAGTCCGAGTACTCGCGCATGAGCGGCAGGAACGGCGAGGGAATGTAGCCGCTCGGGTTCCAGTCCACGGAGCCGGACTTGTAGAGGTTGACGCACGTGCTCAGGTCGTCCACCGGGTAGGCGACGATGCCGTCGAGGCGCACGTTCCCCGCGTCCCAGAAGCGCGGGTTCCTCGCGAACTCGAGGCGCTCGTTCTGGCGGTGCACCTTCAGCAGGAAGGGGCCGTTCGAGACGATGTGCCCGGGCGCCGACCAGGTGCGGCCCCAGGTTTCGATCGCGTGCCGGGGAACGGGCAGGAAGGTCGTGTACGAGGTGAGGAACAGGAAGTACGGCGTCGGCGCGCGCAGCCGGACGACGAACGTGGAGTCGTCCGGCGCGGCGAGCCCCACCTGGGTCGAGTCGTCGAGCTCGCCGCGGTTGTAGCGCTCCGCGTTGACGATCGGGTAGAGCAGGCCCGCCGCGCGAGAGGCGCTGCGGGGCGCCAGCGCGCGGCGCCACGACCACAGGAAGTCCTCCGCGCCGAGCGGACGGCCGTCGCTCCACACCAGCCCTGGCCGCAGGTGGAAGACGTAGGTGAGCCCGTCCGCCGAGATCTCCCAGCGATACGCCTGCCCGGGGATGGGCTGCAGCGTCTGCGGGTCCGAGCTGGTGAGGCCTTCGAAGAGAATGCGGGAGACGCGGCTTTCGGTCTGTCCCGAGGTGACACCGGGATCGATCAGCTCGGGCTCGGCCCCGAGATTGAAGCGCAGGACGTTCGCGCGCGGCGGCGAGATCGTTCCGAACCAGCGCCTGCCGTGCGTGGCGAGCGTGGTCCCGGTGTGCGGCGCGCAGGCGCCGAGCGTGCCTGCCAGCGCCAGCGTGGCGAGCATGCGAAGGGTGCGGGCGGAACGGAGTGGCGTCACGGCGGCGGACGATAGCAGAAGGCGCACGCGCGGCGACGCGTGAGCGATGCGTGAACTCGAGGCCCGGCCGGCCCGCGGCGGATGCCGAATCGCCGAAAGTCCTCTACAGTGCGTGCATGGCGCGCCCCCGGACGTCTTCCCGCGAGATCACCACCCGTCGAAAGCTCGAGCTGCCCGCCTCGGTCGGCGTTCCGCTGCCGCGTCTCGACGCCGCGGACAAAGTGACGGGCCGCGCGCGCTACCTGGACGACCTCAGGGTGCCCGGTGTGCTGCACGGGCGCACGGTGCGCTCGACGATCGCGCGCGGGCGCGTGACGCGGGTGACGCTGGATCCGGCGTTCGACTGGAAGGGCGTCACGGTCTGCGACCACCGCGACATTCCCGGCGACAACGTCGTGGCCCTGATCGAGGACGATCAGCCGCTGCTGGCCTCGGAATTCGTCCGCCACGCCGAGGAGCCCATCCTGCTCCTCGCGCACGAGGACCCCGAGCGCGCCGAGGCCGCCCTCGCGGCGGTGCGCGTCGAATACGAACCGCTGCCGGCGGTGCTGACCGTCGAAGCTTCGCTCGCCGCCGAAACGCTCCTGTACGGCGAGGACAACGTCTTCAAGCGCATCCTCATCGAGCGCGGCGATCTCGCCGCCGCGTTCGCGGACGCCGACCTGGTGATCGAGGCCGAGTACCGCACCGGCCACCAGGAGCAGCTCTACATCGAGAACAACGCGATGCTCGCAGAGCGCACGGCCGAGGGAGGCCTGTGGGTGCGCGGGTCGCTGCAGTGCCCCTACTACGTGCACGAGGCGCTGATGCGCGCCTTCGCGCTGCCCGGCGAGAAGGTCCGCGTCACGCAGACGGTCACCGGCGGCGGGTTCGGCGGCAAGGAGGAGTACCCGTCCATCATCGCCGCGCACGCGGCGCTGCTGGCGTGGAAGAGCGGCCGTCCGGTCAAGATCGCCTACGACCGGCTCGAGGACATCGCCGCCACGACCAAGCGCCACCCCTCGCGCACCCGGCTGCGCGCGGGCGTGAAGCGCGACGGCACGTTGCTCGCGCTCGAGGCCGACGTCGTGCTGGACGGCGGCGCGTACGTGACGCTCTCGCCGGTCGTGCTCTCGCGCGGCGCGATCCACGCCGGCGGACCCTACCGCTGGCCCGCGGCGCGTATCGTCGCGCGCGTGGTCGCCACCAGCACGCCTCCGAACGGCGCCTTTCGCGGCTTCGGCGCGCCGCAGACGCTGTTCGCGCTCGAGTGCCACATCAACCGGATCGCCGCGGCACTCGGCATGGATCCGGCCGAGCTGCGCCGGCGGAACGCGGTGCGCGAAGGCGACGTGACGCCCACCGGGCAGGTGCTGCGCGAGAGCGTCGGCGCGCACGCGGTGCTGGAGCGCACGCTGAAGCGCGCCGGCTGGCGGGCCACGCGCGCGCGACTCGAGCGGGCGAACGCGAAGGCCGCGGCCGCCGAGCGCACCGGCCGCGCCACGGCGGGCGGTCGTCGCCTGCGCCGCGGGCTCGGGCTCGCCCTCGTCCAGCACGGCGCGGGCTTCACCGGCAGCGGCGAGGTCACGCTCGCCTCGCGGGCCGCGCTCGAACTCGGGCCCGACGGCTGGCCGTGCGTGAAGGTCGCGAACACCGAGATCGGCCAGGGCGCCATCACGACGTTCGCGCAGATCGTCGGGCAGGTGCTCGGACTGCCGGCCACGCGCGTGGCGATCCACGTGCCCGACACCGCGTTCGTGCCCGACAGCGGGCCGACCGTGGCGTCCCGCACGCTGATGGTGGTCGGCGGGCTGCTCGAGCGCTGCGCGCGGCGCATGAAGGAGAAGCTCGAGCTGTTCGCCGAGCACGCCTGCTCCGGGGAGCGTGACTTCCACGCGGTCGCGCTGCGCTGGTCGCGGGAGCGCGGCGCCCTGAGGATCGAGCAGCAGTACGAGAAGCCGGCCGCGGTCGAGTGGGACGACGCGACCTATCGTGGCGACGCCTACGGCTGTTTCGCCTACGCGGCGCTTGCCGCCGAAGTCGAGGTGGACCTCGACACAGGCGAGACGAAGGTGGTGCGGGTGACGACGGCGCAGGACATCGGCCGTGCCGTTCACCCGGTGCTCGCCTCGGGTCAGATCGAGGGAGGCACCCTGCAGGGCCTGGGCTGGGCGCTGCTCGAGGAAGTGCGCTGGAAGGACGGGCGCGTGTGGAATCACCAGCTCACGAACTACATCATCCCGACTTCGGCCGACGCGCCGCCGCTCGACGTGGAGATCGTCGAGATTCCGTACTCGGGCGGGCCGTTCGGCGCCAAGGGCGTCGGCGAGCTGCCCATTGACGTGCCCGCGCCGGCCGTCATCGAGGCGATCGCGCACGCGACGGGCCGCCGGCTCGACGAGATCCCGGCGACGCCGGAGCGCGTCCTGCGCGCGCTCGCCGGGGACGGCGCGTGAGCGCGATCGCCTGCGCCGCCGGATCCGACTGCATCGCGACCCTGCGGGCCGCGGGTTTCGAGGGGTTCGTGAGCGCCCGCGACCTGAGGCGCGAGGATTGCGCGGGCGTGCCGCGCGACACGGGCGTGTACGTCATGGTGCGCGAGAGCGGCGCAGCGCCGCGCTTCAATCCGCGCGGGACGGCCGCGTTCTGGCGGGGCATGGACCCGAACGTGAAGAGCGAGGCTCTCGCGGAGAGGTGGGTGGCCGGCGCGTGCGTGCTGTACGTCGGGCGCGCACGGGGCCCCGGGGTGCGAAGCCTGCTGCAGCAGCGGATCAAGCGCTGGCTGCGCTTCGGCGAAGGCAGGAACGTGGCCCACTGGGGAGGGCGATACGTCTGGCAGCTCGCGGACGCCTACGCGCTGCCCATCGCCTGGAAACCGTGCGCGGACGCCGCGGGCGAGGAGGCGGCGCTCCTGGCGGCTTTCGAGCAAGCGTACGGCGCGCCGCCGTTCGCGAACCTGCGGCACGAGAGCGGCGTGGAGGAAGGGGAAGGGGAATGAACGGACGGGTGACCCTGACGTTCACGCTGAACGGCGCGCGCCGGCGCGTGTCCGTTCCGCCGCTCAAGCGGCTGCTCGACGTCCTGCGCGAGGAGTGCGGACTGACCGGCACGAAGGAAGGCTGCGGCGAGGGCGAGTGCGGCGCGTGCACGGTGCTGCTCGACGGCCTGCCCGTGAACAGCTGCCTGGTGCCCGCGGCGCACGCGGCCGGCGCGAAGGTGACGACCGTCGAGGGCCTGTCGCGCAACGGCCGGTTGTCGAACCTGCAGCGCTCGTTCGTGAACCTGGGCGCCGCGCAGTGTGGCATGTGCACGCCCGGCATGGTCGTGACCTCGGCGGCGCTGCTCGCGACGTTGCGCGGCCGCGTGCCGTCGCAGGACGAGGTGCGCGTGGCCCTCGCCGGCACGCTCTGCCGCTGCACCGGCTACCAGAAGATCGTGGACGCGGTGCGCGCCGCCGCCCGCCCGGCGAGGCCGGCGAAGTCGTCCGCCTCCGGGAAGCGGAAGCGGGCGGCCGCGACCCGGGCACGCGCGCGCGCCGCGGCAGGCCGGCCGCCGAAGCCGGCGGCCCGCGGGACCGCCGCGCCGAGGACGGGCAGGCGCGGAGCCGCCACGAAGCGGCGGCGGGCCGCGCGGTGAAGGCGGCGCTGTCGCGGCTTTCGCTCGAGCGGCCCGCCACGCTGGCGCACGCGCTGCGGCTGCTCGCGGACTCGTGCCGGTCCGAGCGGCTCACGCCGATCGCCGGGGGGACCGACCTCTACGTCTATCTGAACGCCGGCAGCCTGACGGCCACGCGCTTCTTCGACCTGTCGGGAATCCCCGCCCTGCGGGGCCTGCGCGTGACGCCCGGCGGCGTCCTGCGCATGGGCGCTCTCACGACGTTTCGCGAGCTCGGCGCGCACGCGAAAGTCGCGGCGGGCTGGCCGTCGCTGGCCGCGGCGGCCCGTGTGATCGGCGCGGCGCAGATCCAGAATCGCGCCACCGTCGGCGGCAACGTCGCGAACGCCTCCCCGGCCGGCGACTCGCTGCCGGTGCTGCTCGCCCACGACGCCCTCGTGCGCGTCGCCTCGGTGCGCGGCGAGCGGGAGATCGCCTTCGCCTCGCTCCACACCGGCTACCGGCGGCTGGCGCTCGAGCCCGACGAGCTGATCGTTTCGTTCGAGTTGCCGCCCGCTCCGCGCGGGGCCCCGGCGTTCTTCCGCAAGGTCGGAACGCGCGCGGCGCAGAGCATCTCCAAGGTGGTCTTCGCCGGGCTGCTGCACGCCGGGCGTGCGAGCGCGCCCGATCTCGTGCGCCTGGCGTGGGGCAGCGTCGCGCCCGTGCCGGTGCGTGCCGCCGGCGCCGAGGCGGCGTTGCTCGCCTCGCCGCCGTCCCGCGCGGCGGCGGCGGCGGCGCTGGCCGCGCTCGATCGGGACATCGCGCCGATCGACGACATCCGCTCCGACCGCGAATACCGCTCGGCGGTCGCGCGCAACCTGCTCGCGCAGTTCCTGCGAACCGCCCACCCGGGGTACTCCCGGGGCTGAAGGACCGCCGCCCGCATGCCGGTCGGCCGTTTCCGCGGTTCAGCCTTTCGGCGCCCGGGCCGATACCCGCTCCTGCATGGACCTCGCCGCCGCTCCCCGGAGGGGGAGGGCCGGGTCCGACAGCCCCGGAGCCGACGGTGTCGCCCTCCCAGCATCCCAGCCTGCAGGACATCCTCGATGCGTTCGCGCGCCTCGGGGAACGTGTCGCCGCATCGCCCGCCTCGCGGCTCGATCCGTTCGTGTCGATGTCGCTGCGCCGGGCCTGCGAGGAGCTGCGTTGCTACATCCCCGGCCTGGACTCCCCGCCCGATCCCGAGGCGGCCCGCTTCCTCGCCCGCGCCGCCTACTCGGCGATGGAGGACAACGACGCGCGCGAGGCGCTTTCGCGCGCGCTCCGCGGACTGTCCTTCTCGCCGCATCATCCGGGGCTGTTCTTCGTGGCGGCCACGGCGTGCTTCGAGTACGGCGCGGTCGAGGACGCGATCCGGTTGCTGCGTCACACGCTGTGGATCCACCCCGGCCACAGCGCCGCCCGCCGCGACCTGCAGGCGTTGAGCGCCTATCTGCAGGAGCGCTGGAACGCTCCCGGCGGCATGACGGCCGAGGAGGCCGCGGCCTGCGAGGACGCCCGCGCTGCGGGTCCCGAACTGGCGTTCGAAGATCTGGCCGAGATGGAGTCCGGTTTCGTCCCCGACGAGGACCGGTACGAAGACCACTACGACGAAGACGAGGATCGCGCGGCTTGAGGATTCTCCTGGTCGCCGACGGCTTCGAGGCGACCCGCCCGGAAGAGACCGGGAGCTGGCTGGAAGACCTGGCGGCCCGGCTCGCCTACCGTGGTCACCGAGTGACCGCGGTGCTCGCGCATTGGCCCGAGGACGACTCGCCCGCGCCGGAGGTTCCCGGGGTGGCCGTCTGGAGGCCGTCGTCCGGTGGCATCGAGCCGGTCATCTTCCAGGCGCTCGGCCAGAAGCCCGACGTGGTGCATCTCGCTTCGGCCGGCCCGTGGAGCGAGCCGGTCCTGCAGGCGCTGCTGGAATCCCCGCTGGTTCTGGACGCGCACGGCTACTGGCCGATGTGCGCGGCCGGCGACCTGATCCAGCGTCCCTCCCTGACGGCGTGCCCGCTGGCGCACCCGCATGAGCAGTGCGGCGCGTGCGCGGGCCTGCTGCACCTGCGCGCGATGGATGCACGGGCCCCGCTCGGCGGTGAGGCGCGCGTCGTGATCGCGCACACGGCCGCCGCGCGCGAGCGGCTCGAGGCGGGCCTCGGCCGCCCGGTGGATTGCGTGCGCCCGGGCGTGGACGCGTTCGCCTACACGCCGGAGCCGGGCGCGCCCTCCTCGCCCGACGTCGCGGCGCTGCTCACGGGCGCGCGCCCGGCGCGCGTGCTGGTGCTGGGCAACGCCGGCCAGCACCGGGGCGCCGTCTCGCTGTCCGACCTGCTGGTGGCGCTGAACGCGCGCCTGCCCGGTGTCGAGATGATCGTGCCCGACAGCGATCCCGACGATCCGGCCGGGCCGCAGCTGCTGCTCACGGAAGCCCGCGAGATGGGGCTCGGCGCGCAGGTGCACGTGTTCAGCGGCCTGACGGCGGCCGACGCGCCCGCCCTCTTCGCCGCCTGCGACGTCGCCTGCCTGCCGGGCACCCTTCCCGAGAGCGGGGGCCTGCGGGTCATGCAGGCGATGTCGGTCGGCTTGCCGGTCGTCGCGCACGACGCCGGCTCGATCGGCGAGCTCATCACGCACGGCGTCGAAGGGCTGCGGATTCCCTCGGAGCCGGTCGGAGCCTTCGCGCACGCCATCGCCGCGCTGGTGCGCGATCCCGCGGGGCGTGCCGAGTACGCCGAACGCGGCCGGCTCGCGGCCATGGAACGGTTCGACATTGACCGGGCGGTTTACGCGCACGAGGAGCTCTACCGTCGCGCGCGCCGCGCCGAGGAATCGGGACCGGTCCGCCGCGCTCCCCGCCGCCGCGCCGCCTGACCGGTCGCAGCCTCGCGCCGCGCGCTCCCGGGTCCCGCCCAGTGGAGCGGGAGCCCGCGGCTGTGCGAGACTCCGGATCGCCATTCACCGGAGGACGCTCGATCCATGCGCTGGACGCTCCGCCTCGGCACCTTCGCCGGCATCCGCGTGGAGATGCACGTCACCTTCCTGCTGCTGCTGGCGTTCGTCGCGCTGATCAAGTCGGCGAGCCCGCGTGACGCGTTTCACACGGTGCTGCACCTGCTGCTGCTGTTCCTGTGCGTGATCCTGCACGAGTTCGGCCACGCGCTCATGGCGCGCCGGTTCGGCATCGCGACGCGCGAGATCATCCTGCTGCCGATCGGCGGCGTCGCGCGCCTCGAACGCATGCCCGACAAGCCGATCCAGGAAATCCTCGTCGCGATCGCCGGGCCGGCGGTGAACGTGGTGCTCGCCGCGATCTTCCTGCTGGCGTTGTCCACCTCGCACCTGGGCTTCGACGCGATCGTGCAGCGGGCTTCGGGCGAGGGCACGCTCGAGTTCCTGCTGTTCGCCAACGTGTTCATGATCGTCTTCAACATGATTCCGGCGTTCCCGATGGACGGCGGCCGCGTCCTGCGCGGGGCGCTCGCGATGTTCCTGCCGTTCATGCGCGCCACGCGCATCGCCTCGCTCATCGGGCAGGGGTTCGCGCTGCTGTTCGCGGCCGCCGGCGTCTTCGTCTTCCACAACCTGGTGCTGGTGCTGATCGCGATGTTCGTGTTCATCACCGCCGCGGAGGAGCGCGCCGTCGTGCAGACCCGCAGCTCGCTGGCCGGGCTGCCGGTGAGCGCCGCGATGGTGACCGCGTTCGTGAGCCTCGAGACCCGGCACGAGATCGCGCACGCCGTGGACCTGCTGCTGGCCGGCGAGCAGCAGGACTTTCCGGTGCTCGAAGGCGGGCAGTACCTCGGCATGCTGAGCCGCGCCGACCTGCTGGGCGGCCTGCGGCGCGAGGGCGCCGACGCGCCGCTCGGCCGGCTGGTGCGCACCGACGTCGAGCCGATCGAACTGTCCATGCCGCTCGAGGCCGCGCTGGTCCGCATGCGTGCGGCGCGGCTCAACGCGCTTCCGGTCATGGCGCGCGGCCGGCTCGTCGGGCTGCTCACGCTCGAGAACATCGGCGAGCTGCTGCTGGTGCAGGAGGCGAGGCAACGCCACTCGGGCGTGGCGTGATGCGGCGTTCGCTGCACGCCCGCTGGGTCCTGCCGGTCGTGGCGATCGCGGCGGCCTGGGTGTTGTGGCAGAACGGCCGCGCCCCGCACTGGCGGACGCTCCAGCCCGGGGCGGAGTTCGCGACCTTCACCGGCAGCCCGTACTGCCAGATGGGTTCCGCGACGGTCGCGGCGCTGCGGCTCGACCCCCGCCTCGTGCGGGTGCGCGCGCGGCACTGGTCGCAGCTCGGCCGCGCGAAGCCGCCGGGCGTGCTCGACTGGCAGCGCACCACCGGGGCGCTGGCCGTCTTCAACGCCGGGCAGTTCTACCCCGACCTGCGCTACATGGGGCTGTACGTGAGCGGTGGCGACACCATTTCCGCCCGCGTGCATCCGGGCTTTCAGGCCGCGCTGGTCGCCTCGGGAGGCAAGGGCCCGCGCGATGCGCGCGTGCTGGACCTCGCGACCTCGCCGCTCTCCCGCGAGAGCGGGTGGAGCGACGTGGCGCAGTCCTTCATGCTGTTCGATCGCGGAGGCGGCGTGCGCGTCAAGCGCACGACCCGCATCGCGAACCGCACCGCGGTGGCCGAGGACCCGGAGGGGCACGTCGTGGTGCTGGTGACCGAAGGCGCGTACACGCTCGCGGGATTCGCCGAGCTGCTCATGAAGTCGCCGCTGCGCCTGACGCACGCCATGAGCATGGACGGCGGCCTCGAAGCGCAGCTCGTCGTCGCGAGCGGCTCGTACCACTATGCGAGCTTCGGGCGCTGGCCCAAGCAGGGCGAAGCCGGCGCGCCGGGGGCGCAGGTGCCGCTGCCCGCCGTGATCACCGTCGAGGCGCCGTGAAGGCCGGCTTTCCGTGCGCGCGCTGCGGGCGGCCGCTGAGGCGCCGGCCCGCGACCTCGAGCCGGCCGCGCCGGTTCGGCTGCCCGCGCTGCGGATTCCTGATCTACGACTACCCGCGGCCGTGCGCGGGGCTGCTCGTCGTCCGGGGCGACGCGGTGCTCCTGCTGCGACGGGCGCACCCGCCGCGGGTCGGTCGGCTCGACGTGCCCGGCGGCTTCGTCGAGTCGGGCGAAAGCCTCGAGGCGGCGGCGAGACGAGAGCTGCGCGAGGAGACGGGACTGACCCTGGGGCCGATCGAGCCGCTGTCGTTTCACTGGGACGAGTACGCGCTGAAGGGATTCGGGCGCTTCCCGACCATGAACTGGTACTGGGTGGGCGAGTGGCGTCGCGGTGAACCCGTGGCGGCCGACGACGCCGCGAGCGCCGAGTGGGTGCCGATGACGCGACTGGCGGCGCTGCGCCGGCGCTTCTCGTGGGCGCACATGCCGGCGCTCTTCGCCGCGCTGCGGCGCTGGCGGACCGCCGGTGTGCGCGGCGGATCGGCGCGACGGCGCGACCGCCCCGCGGGCGACCCGGTGACGCGCCCGGCGCGATCCGCCGGCGCGCGAGCGCATCGCCGCGCCGCCGCGCGGTCGCGCGATCGCGCGCGCTCCGCTAGCGTGCGGAAGGCATGAGCCTGCCCCCCGAACCCGACACCCTCACGCCCGCGCCGGCCCACAGCTCGTGGGGGCGGCGCGCCGCGGCGATCTACCTCACGCTGGTCGCGCTGGCCTTCGTGCTTCTCTTCTACGAGCTCGCGAGCGGGCGGCGCGGCCTGGGCTCGGTCGCGCTCTCGGTGCTGACCGCGCCGTGGTCGGCGGGACTCGCGCTGGTCGCGCAGGCCCTCGCCCCGCACCTGCCGGCCGGGGTCCTGCGCGCGCTTGGCTTCCTGCTCGCGGCGGCCGCGGCGCTGCTCAACGCGCGCATCCTGTACGGCGTCGCCGCGCGCGCCGAGCGCGACGCGCGCGGCGCGCGCTGAGCCGGGCCCGGCCGGACCACCGGCGCGAAACGCACCCGGAGGCGCCGGACGACACGCGACGGCCGGGCGCGCCCTACTGCGCCTTGATCGCCTCGACCAGCTTGCCGATGGCGTTCTTGGCGTCGCCGAAGAACATGTACGTCTTCGGGTTGTAGTAGATCTCGTTGTCAATGCCCGCGAAGCCCGGATTCAGGCTGCGCTTCACGACGATGATGTTGCGCGCCTTGTCCGCGTCGAGGATGGGCATGCCGTAGATCGGGCTCGACTTGTCGTAGCGCGCGGCCGGGTTGACGACGTCGTTGGCGCCGATGACCAGCGCCACGTCGCAGCGCTCGAACTCGGAGTTGATCTGCTCGAGGTCGAAGAGCTGCTCGTACGGCACGTTGGCCTCGGCGAGCAGCACGTTCATGTGACCGGGCATGCGGCCGGCGACCGGGTGGACCGCGTACTTCACGTCCACGCCGCGGGCCGCGAGCAGGTCGCCCAGTTCGCGCGTGACGTGCTGGGCCTGCGCCACGGCCATACCGTAGCCGGGGATGACGATCACGCTCTGCACGTTGGTGCACAGCATGGCCAGATCCTCGGCGCTGATCTCGCGGGTCGTCTTCGCCGGCCCGCTCCTGCCGGCGGCGCCCGTGGACGCCGTGGCGCCGCCTCCGACGCCCGCGAACAGGACGTTGATGATCGAACGGTTCATGGCCTTGCACATCAGCAGCGTCAGCAGCGTGCCGGAGGCGCCGACCAGCGTTCCGCTGATGATCAGCGCCGGCTGCTGCAGCGAGAAGCCCGTCGCCGCGACGGCGAGGCCGGTGAAGGAGTTGAGCAGCGAGATGACCACCGGCATGTCGGCGCCGCCGATCGGCAGCACCATGAGAACGGAGAACAGCAGGGAGACGGCCAGCAGCGCGTAGAACGGCGTGGCGTCGTGGGCGGCCAGGCTCACGACGATGGTGCCGATCAGCGCCAGCGTCACCAGCACGGTGGCGATGCGCTGGAGCGGCGAGTTGATGGCCTTCTCGGCGAAGCCGCTGAGCTTGCCGAACGCCACCAGCGAGCCCCAGAACGACAGCGAGCCGATGACGCCGCCGAACAGCGTCGCGCCGAATCCGAGCGGGTCCACCGGCTGCCCGGCGGACTTCGCGCTCATGAAGTTCGCGAACTCGACCGTCGAGATGAGCGCCGCCGCGCCGCCCCCGCAGCCGTTCAGCAGGGCGACCATCTGCGGCATCTCGGTCATGGCGACCCGCCGCGCCGCGAGCGAACCGAGGGTCCCGCCGAGCAGGATCGCGACGATGATGAGCGTGCCCGTGCCCGGGTGCCCCGTCAGCAGCCCGCCCCACCAGATGAAGATGAACGACGCGGCCACGGCGAAGGCCATGCCGATTCCCGCGAGCAGGTTGCCGTTGCGCGCGCGCCGCGGGTGGCTCAGGAACTTGAGCCCGATGATGAACAGGACGGCGGAGGTGAGGTAGGCGAACTCGGAGAGAACCTTCGGGCTCACGACTTGCCTCCGGCCGGCTTCTTCGTCTTGAACATCTCGAGCATGCGATCCGTGACCACGAATCCGCCGAACAGGTTCATGGCGCCGAGCACGACGGCGGCGAAACCCAGCCAGGTCAGCAGCGGGGTGGCCGCCTCCGCGAGCACGAGCATGCCGCCCAGCATGACGATGCCGTGGATGGCGTTGGTGCCCGACATGAGCGGCGTGTGCAGCTGGACCGGAACCTTCGAGATGACCTCGAAGCCGACGAACACCGCGAGCACGAAGATGTAGATGGCGTAGAGAATCAGGGTGGCTTCGTTCATGACGCCTTTCCGGCGGCCGCCGCGGGTTCGCCCGCCGCCCGCGTGATGCACGCGTCGCGAAGGATGTCGTCCTCGAAATCGAGGCGGAGCCTGCCTTCCTTGTCGATCATCAGCTTGAGCAGCGAATGCAGGTTGCGCGAGTACATCTGGCTGGCGTGGAACGGCAGCGTGGCGGGCACGTTGAGCGGGCCCATGATCGTGACGCCGTACTTGACGACCGTCTCCCCGGGCACGGTCGCCTCGCAGTTGCCGCCCGTCTCGGCGGCGATGTCCACGACGACCGAACCGGGCCGCATGCCCCGGACCATGGCGTCGGTGACGAGCACCGGCGCCTTGCGGCCCGGGATCGCCGCCGTCGTGATGACGACGTCCGACTTGGCGACGTGCGTCGCGAGCAGCTCCTTGACGCGCTGCTGGTCCTCGGCGGACAGCTCCTTGGCGTAGCCGCCCGCGGCGACGACGTCCTTCTGGGCCAGTTCGATCTGCACGAACCTGCCGCCCAGGCTCTCGACCTCCTCCTTCACAGCCGGGCGCACGTCGTACGCCTCGACCACGGCGCCCAGCTTGCGGCAGGTGGCGAGGGCTTCGAGCCCCGCGACTCCGCAGCCGAGCACGAAGACGTTCGCGGGCGCGATCGTGCCCGCGGCGGTCATCTTGAGGGGGAAGAACTTGCCGAGCGCGCCGGCGCCCCAGAGCGCCGCCTTGTAGCCGGAGACGCCGGCCATGGACGACAGCGCGTCCATGGACTGCGCGCGCGAGGTGCGCGGGATCATCTCCATCGAGAAGGCGGTGACCTTGCGGGCCGCCAGCTTCTGGACGGCTTCCGAGTTCCGGTCGCGGCCGAGGAACGAGACGAACACCGCCCCCTGGGGCACGAGGTCGGCTTCGTGCCGGCCGATGGCGGCGTTCTGCCGCGGCTCGTGCACCTTGAGGACGATGTTCGCGCCTTCGCAGGCGCTCGGCGCGCTGGGCGCGAGGTTGGCGCCGGCCTGGCGGTAGGCGTCGTCGGTGAAGCCCGCGGCCTCGCCCGCTCCGCTCTCGACGACGACCTCCTGGCCGGCCTTGACGAGGCGGGCCACGGTCTCGGGCACGAGCGCCACGCGCGTCTCGCGCGGCGTGATTTCCTTGGGAACGGCGATGCGCATGCGGCACCCTGGGAAGAAGGTTGCGTGACGTGTCGTGGGGCGGGCCCCACCGACCACGGAATCGCCTCCGGAGGCGACTCTCGTCGGACCAATCGGGGAATCTACTTCGTTTGTCGGCGCCGGGGGAAGTCGCTGCGACGGCGTCGCCTGGTGCGCGTGCGCGCCGCGGCTGTGACTACGGCCCGCCAGCTGCGTTCATCAAGCAGTGAGCCCCCTTCGGGGGCCTGGTGGAGGGCCGCATGCGGGGCGCAGTACAGCGGGGGACAGAAAGGAAGGCGAGCGCGGTGTTGGCTGGACGCGTCGGGGGACGCGCACATCCTCGTCCGCTCCAATGCCGGCCAGGCGGGCCGGGCGTTCGACGGCCTGCCCGGTCGACACCATCCGCGCCTCCGGGAACGGGCGCTTGTGCGCCCGCGGGCATCGGATACGCTGCGGTGCATGACCCCGCGGCCTCCGGACGATCGCGACGACGAGACGCTGATCCGGGAGTACCTGGCGGATCCGAACGGGCGCGCCGGCCGCCGGGCCGTGGACGCGCTGATCTCGCGCTGGTCGGGGCGCGTGCTTCGCTGGGTGCGCCGCGTGGTGCGTGACCGTGACGAAGCGCTCGACGTGGCGCAGGACGCCATGCTGAGAATGCTCGAGGCGCTGCCGCGCTACGAGCCGCGGGGCCGCTTCCCGGCATGGCTGTTCGTCATCGTGCACCACCGCTGCCTGACGGTCGCGAGGAGCCGCCCGCTGCTGCGGGATCCGGAGATCGACGCGGACACGCTGATCGCCGGCGACGCGGGGCCGGCGGACGACCACGAGTCGGCCGAGAGCCTGCGCCGGGTCGAGGCGGCCATGGACTCGGCGCTCGACGAACGCGAGCGCACCGCGATCTGGCTGCGCGCGCACGAAGGCATGAGCGTCGCGGACATCACCGAAATCCTCGGGCTCGAGAGCGCGACCGGCGCCCGGGGCCTGCTGCAGACGGCGCGGCGAAAGCTGCGGGCGGCGCTCCGCCCGGCCGAAGGGGAGGGACGCACGTGAGGCCATCCGGGTATTCGCCCGCCGAGTTCGCGCGACTGCTGGCCCTGCCGGAGTCGGATCCCGAGCGGATCCGCGCGGAGGGGACCCCGGAGTTCTCTGCTCTCAAGGCGATGCTGTCCGACTTCACGGGGGAACGCCGGCCGGAGGAGTCCGCGGGCGAACTGGGTTCCACGCGCCACGAACTCGAACGCAGGCTGCACGCGGCGCTCGAAGCGCGGCGCGAACCGGCCTCCGGAATGGCCGGCCATGGCGGACAGGGGCGTCGGTTCCCTCGGGAGTCGGCACGCGGGCTGTTCGACTGGTTGCGGGCGCCCGCCGGGCGCTGGGCGTTCACGTTCGCGCTGGTCGCGGTGGCCGCGGGCATCGGCTGGTGGGTGCGCCCGGGATTCCGCGGCGACAGGCTGCGCAGCGTCGAGGTCCCGTCAGGTTTCGAACTGCGGACCGTGCGCGAGGCCGGCGACGGCTTCGAGCTCGAGTGGCCGCCGCTGCCGGGCGCCGAGTCGTATCGGGTCGTGTTCCTCGACGCGACGCTGCTGCCGATCGCCCGGTTCGAGGCGGGTACGGCGACCCGGCTGACGGTGCCCCGCGATTCGTTGCCCGCGGCCCTGCCACCCGACGCGCGGATGTCCGTCGAGGTGGAGGCATGGCGGGCGCGATCAGTCATCAGGACGACACCCGCACGCGCGATTCGGTTACGCTGAGGCCGCGGCGGCGCACGTCGCCGCCAGGCCCATGACGACACTCACGCGCACACGAATCGCCGTCATCGTATTCGCCGCGCTCCCGGTGGTGATGACCTCCGCGGCGCCCGCCGCCACGCCGTCCGTGCGGTTCCGGCGCGAGTTCGCCCGCGCCGACTCCCTGGCGTTTCGCGGTCGCACCCCCTACCTGGCGTACATGGACTCGCTGATCGCCGTCGCCCGAAGGACCGGGAACACCGATCTCGAGATGGCGGCGGAGATCCGCCGTGCCGGAATGCGCGCGTTCTTCGACGGCAGCTTCGGTGAGTCGCAGGCCGAGTCGCGGCGCTGGCTGCCGAGGTTGCGCGCTTCGCGCGACACGCTCCTCTGGTGCATCGCCCTGCGAACGATCGCCTACTCGAGTCTCTCGCGGCAGCAATTCTCCGAGGCGGGTTCCAGTTACGTCGAGGTGCTGCGCCTCGCGCGTCTGGCCCGGCTGGGCGTCATGGAGGGCTACGCGCGGGTGGGCCTCGCGTTCATCGCGATGCGGGATGGCCGCGCGCGCGAGGCGGAGCGCGGTTACCGGATCGCGATCGAGCGGATCACGGAGCCGGGGGAGGCGCACCTGGCCCGTACCGCCCGGGCGGGGCTCGCGAACGCGTTGCTCCAGCAGGGCCGGCCGGCCGCCGCCCGCCTCGAGTACGAGCGGGTGCTGACGGAGTCGCGCGCGGCCGGAGACCTGCGCAACGCGGCCGACGCGTTGAACGATCTCGGCGCCCTCGAGTTCGGTTACGGCGACCCTTCGCTGGCCATCCCGCACTATCGGGAGGCCGCGGCGCTGCAGCGCCGAGCGGGAAATCGAGCCAACGAGCTGATGTCGCTCGCCAACGTCGCCCAATGCCTGAGCAGCATCGGACACGTGGACGAGGCGGGCGCGCTGCTCGACACCGTGGTCACCGCGGCCGGTCGGGCGGGTGCGCGTGACGTGCTCGACAAGGCGCTCGTCAGCCTCGCCCTGCTGAGGATCGAGGCCGATCGACTTGCCGATGCGGATTCGCTCGCCGGCCGGGTGGTCGCGATGCGCGATTCCGTGAGATCGAGCACCTGGGCGGATGCCGTCGTGGCGCTCGCCCGCGCGCGTGCCTCCGCGGGCAGGCCGAAGGAGGGCATCGCCTTGATCGAGCCCGCGCTCGCGCAGCGGGGTGCACGCATGGAGACCGCCGTCCGGGCCGGCCTCCTGCTCGCCCTCGGAGCGTTGCGGACCGATGCCGGAGATCCCGCGACGGCGATTCCGCCGCTTCGGGAGGCTCTGGCCACCCGGGAGCGGTTCCGCGGGACGATCGGGGCGTCCGCCATCATGGGGGAGCGGGAACTTGCCCGGGCGTTCGTGGCGCTGGGGCGCAGGGACAGCGCGCTCGCGCACCTGCGGGCCGCGACCTCCGCCTGGGAGCGCAACCGTATCCTGCCCGGCGAAAGCTCCTGGCGCGAGGCCTTCGGCGGCGCGGCGGCGTCCCTCTTCGCCCAGTACGCGGCGCTCCTGCTGGATCCTGCATCGGGCGGAAGGGCGCCGGACCGCACGGCGTCCACGTTCTCGACCCTGCAAACGTTTCGCGCACGGACGCTCGAGGATGCCCTCAGCGGCGGCGAGCGGACACGCGCCACGCCGCGTGTGACGCTGGCGGTGCTGCAGCGCCGCGTGCTGCGTCCGGGCGAGATCCTTCTCGACCTCTACATGGCGCCGGACACGTCGTTTCTGTTCGCGGTGACCCGCGATTCCCTCCGTGCCGTGGGTCTGGCAGGAGGCAGGCGCCTGTCGCCCGGCCTGCGTCGCTTCCGCGACCTTCTCGCGGCCGAGGATCCCGACGAAGCGCTAGTCGAGACCGCCTCCGCCGCACTCGGCGACCAGCTGTTCGGAAAAGTCGCGGATCTGCTGCGTTCCTCGCGAACCGCGCTCCTCGCGACGGGCCGTTCCGCCCAGTACCCGATCGGGATGCTCCGCATTCCGGGCGAGAGCGATCCGCTGTCGGTCCGGAGGCGTTGGGCGATCATCGCGTCGGCCACGCTGCTGGCGCGGACGCGGAGCGAGGCCGCGCCACGCCAAACGAAATCGCACGCGCTGCTGGCGCTGAGCCGCTCGACCGATGGACAGGGCCGGCAGCTCGCCGGAGTCGAGCGCGAGATCCGCTGGCTGATCCGAACCTTCCCCGATGCGGAATCGCGCGAGAACGACGGCCGGCGACCGCTCGACGCGATGCTCGCGCATCTCGGCCCGCGCGAGGTGCTGCACATCGCCTCGCACGTCCGGGGTTCGCCGGAAGCGCCCTGGCGGGCCGGCTTTCTGCTCGGCCGCGGCCGGAACGAGGAGGCCTACCTGACGGCTGCGCGCATTGCCGGGCTCGGGCGGACGGCCCGATTGTGCGTGCTCACGGGCTGTACATCCGCGGGCGGCGCGCTCGGATCCGAGGCCATGCCCGGGCTCGCCGCCGCGTGGCTGGCTTCGGGGTCCAGTGCGGTGATCGCCTCCCTCTGGCCGGTGGGCGACGAAGCCACCGCCGAGATGGTCCGCGACTTCTATGCGGAGCTCGCGCAGGGTCGGACCGCGGGTGATGCGCTGGGCGACGCGCAGCGCCTCGCGCGTTCGCGGCGGCATTCTCGCCTGCGCGACTGGGCGGGCTTCGTCCTGATCGGCGACCCGGAGACGACGGTCCGGCTGATCCCGCGTGGGCCGCACAGGGCGCGGGCGAAAGCGTGGTCGGACGGCGGACCCTCCCGGTAGGGTTCCGGCACGGCGCTTCCGGCTGTGATTCGCGGACACCTCCCGGGTTCCCCTTCATGCAGGGCTCCCGGGGAATCGTTCCGCGGGGGCGCCTCGATGAGGGAGGCATTCGATGAGATCCATCGCCTGCCCGCTGGCCGGCCTGCTGCTCGCCGCCACGCTCGTGCCGGTGACCGCGCGCCCGTCCCCCGCCCCGGTGACGCCGACGTTCGAGCTCAAGTGGGGCTCACCCTACGAACTCGGCTCGGTCACGAACGTGGCGGTGGACGCGCTCGGAAACGTCTACCTCGACGAAGGCGGCATCCTGAAATACGACCGGATGGGCAACCGGCTCGCGAGCTGGAACATCATTTCCCGGTGCATCGCCCTGGATCCCGCGGGGAACCTGATCGCGGTGAACTACGACGGAGACCGCGTGCGGAAGTACTCCGGTTCCGGCGCCCTCCTGCTCGAATGGGGCGCCAGCGGCAGCGGCAACGGGCAATTCAACGGCCCCCTCGGAGCGGCCGTGGACCGCGCGGGAAACGTCTATGTCGTGGATTCGAACAACGCCAGGGTGCAGAAGTTCTCGAGCGGCGGCGTCTATCTGAGCCAGTTCGGAAGCATCGCCAACCTGTGGTGGCCGAGCGAGGTCGAGATTGATCCCGACGGCAATGTCGTGGTCTTCGATCCCGGCTTCTACACGAACGCGAAGGTCGTGAGGTTCGCCCCTTCGGGCGCGTACCTCGCGTCGTGGCCCTTGCCGGCGGGGGACTTCACGGACGGGGGCTTCGGACTGGACGCGATGGGAAATGTTTACGTCGCCGACCACGATGGATCCAGGGTGCTCAAGTACGCGGCGGACGGCACGCTTCTGACCCAGTGGGGCTCCTTCGGATACGGCGACGGACAGTTCAACGCGCCATCGGATGTGGCCTGCGACGCGGCCGGAAACCTCTATGTCACGGACTACGACGCGCGCCGGGTCCAGAAGTTCAGCGGCGCGGGTGCGCCCGTTGCCGAGGGGGCGCCGCTCCCAGTACTGACGATCGGCGCCTTCGGCGGCGGTGCGGGTCAGATGAACGGCCCGTGGGGCGTCGGAACCGACGACGCCGGCAATGTCTACGTGGCCGACACCCAGAATAACCGCGTGCAGAAGTTCTCGGCTACGGGCGCGTATCTCACCCAGTGGGGCGCCTTCGGCACGGGCAACGGGCAGTTCGACGGGCCACGCAGCGTCTGCGCGGACCACCTGGGAAACGTCTTCGTCGTGGACGGAAACAACAATCGGATCCAGAGATTCACGCGCAATGGCGCCTACCTGGGTCAGTGGGGAACGCCGGGCAACGGCGACGGACAGTTCGACTCGCCGGCAGGCATCGCCTGTGACGCGGCGAACTATGTCTATGTGGCCGACTACAGCAACTCCCGTATCCAGAAGTTCACGACCCTCGGCGCTTTCGCGCTCAAGTGGGGTTCTCCGGGCTTCGGGAACGGGCAGTTCAACGGCCCCTATGGCGTGGCGGTGAGCGCGTCGGGCCGCGTGTTTGTGGTGGACCAGATGAACAACCGGATACAGCAGTTCACCGACTACGGCAGCTTCCTCGGCGCCTGGACCACGGCCGGCACGCCGGCGGGATCGCTCGCCAGGCCGGCATCCGTCACCGCGGACGCGATCGGCAACGTGTACGTCGCCGACTACGCGAACCATCGCATCGTGCGCTTCAGCAGCGGCGGCACGCCGCTCGCGTGGTGGGGCGGATTCGGGGCGGGCGGCGGGCAGCTCAACGCGCCCATCGGCATCAGCGCCGACGCGGCGGGTAATGTCTACATCGCCGACACGAACAACTCGCGGGTCGTCAAGTACGCGATGCCCGCCTCCGTCGCGCTCGTCTCGGACGTGGGGAACGACCAGGGCCGGCAGGCGCAGATCCGTTTCCTGCGCTCCACGGCGGACGCGCCCGGGTCCGGGCTCACGATCACGGGCTATGAGATCTACCGCCGGAACGATCCGCTGCCCGGGCCCGCCGCTCGGGCGACCGGCGCAGGTTCCGCCGCGGCGCCCGCGTCCGCCCAGCTGGCCGGCTGGACCTGGGTCGCGACCGTGCCGGCGCACGGCGAGTCCGAGTACAACGTCGTGATTCCGACGCTCGCGGACGCCACCAACACAGCGCTCGAGTATTCGGCGTTCATGGTGCGCGCGGCCTCCGCGGACCCGTACTCGTTCCTCGATTCCGCGCCCGGACAGGGCTACACCATGGACAATCTCCCACCACCGGCGCCGGCGCCGTTCACCGCGAGCTTTTCGGGCGGCGCCACGAACCTGCACTGGGGCGTGAGTCCCGCGGCGGACTTCGCCACCTTCCGGCTCCATCGGGGAGCAACGCCCGATTTCGTGCCCACCCCCGGCAATCGGATCGCGGCGACGGCCGACACCGGATTCGCGGACACCGGAGCTCCGGGCGGCTACTACAAGCTGACGGCCGTGGACCGGAACGGGAGGCAGAGCCCGTTCGCGGTCGTCGGGCCCGGGCAGACGACGGACGTGGACGATCCGGGCGCACCGGGCCTTGAGTTCGCGCTGCGCGGATCGCGGCCGAACCCGGCGCGTGGCGGGCGGCTGAACGTGGAGTTCGCGCTCCCGTCCGCCGCCCCCGCGGTGCTCGAGCTGATGGACCTGGCGGGGCGGCAGGTTTCGAGGACGCCGGTGGGGGCGCTCGGCGCCGGACGGCACGTCGTGGACCTGTCCCGCGGCGGGGCCGTGCCGGCCGGAATCTACTTTCTGCGGCTGAGGCAGGGAGATCTCGAAGCGACGCGCCGCACCGTCGTGCTCGACTGATCCGCCACTCCGCGCTCCGTGCGCTCCCGCGGCCACCGCCGCCGGGGCGCACGAGTGCCGCCGCCGCTGCCCTCCCTTAGACTACCCGCGTGCGTTCCGATGCCTCGGGCCCGTGGGAGTCTTGTGCCATGAAGATCGTCGTCCTGGGCGGGGGCCAGATGGGCCGCGTCATCGCCGCGGACCTGGCGCGCTCGCTTCCCGAGGCGCGTGTGGAGGTCGCCGACCTCCGCGCGCCGCTCCTGCCGGACGCCGGCAACCTGGCGTGGGTCGAGACCGACTGCTCCGATCCGCTCGCCGTGGCCCGGCTGATCAGCGGCTACGACCTCGCGGTCGGCGCGCTGCCTTCGCGCTTCGGCTTCGCCACGATGCGCGCGGCGATCGACGCGAAGCGTCCGCTCGTGGACGTGAGCTTCGCGGCCGAGAACCCGCTCGCTCTGGATCCGCAGGCGCGCGCCGCCGGCGTGGCGATCGTGCCCGACTGCGGCCTCGCGCCCGGGCTCTCGCACCTCTCGGCCGGTCACGCCGCGTCCCAGGGCGCGATCGAGGAGCTGGTCATGGACGTGGGCGGTGTCGCGCAGGACGCGAGCCGGCCCTACGGCTACGTGGTCACCTGGTCGCTCGACGACCTGCTCGAGGAATACGTGCGGCCCGCGCGGTTCGTGCGCGACGGGAAACCGACGGTCGTGCCGGTCTTCTCGCAGGTGGAAAACGTGCAGGTGGACGGAGTGGGCGAGATGGAGGCGTTCGTCTCCGACGGCCTGCGCACGGCGATCGAGACCTTCGCCGACGTGCCGAACATGTGCGAGCGCACGCTTCGCTGGCCCGGGCACGTGGCCCAGGTGCGGCCGCTGGTCGAGAGCGGAAGGTTTCTCGAGGAGTTCCGGGCGCGGTGCGTCGTGCCGGAGCCGCGCGACCTGGTGGCGCTGGTCGTGCGCGTGCGCTGGAAGGACGGACGGCGCGAGCGGCTGACGCTGGTGGACCGCTGGGACGCCGCGACCGGGATGACCGCGATGGCGCGAACGACCGCGATGACGACCGCCGTGACCGCCGCGCTGCTGGCGCGCGGCGGAGCGCGCGAGCCGGGAGTCCACCCGCTCGAACACGTCGGGCGGAACGAGGCCGCCTATCGCTTCATCGTGGACGGACTGGCCGGACGCGGCGTGCGCATGGCCTGGCGCGAGGAGTAGGTGGACCCGGCCCCTGAGCGCGGGCTCCGGTCCCTGCAGGTCCGGCAGGGTCATCCGGACTTCCTCGACCTGCCCTGGCACCTGCCGCTCGCGCGCTGGGCGGAGGACTGCCGGCGCGTCGTCCAGCTGCCGCGCGGGCTTTCGCGCCACGAGGTGCTGTTCGTGAGCTACGGGCCGGTCGTGTACGCGTGCAAGGAACTGCCGGGCTCGGTCGCCGAACGCGAGTACGAGCTGCTCTCGCTGCTCGAGGAGCGCCGCATGCCGGCGGTGACGCCGGTCGGAAGGGCGCGCGTGCGTCGCGAGGACGGCGAGGAAGGCGGCGTCCTCGTCACCCGCTTCCTCGACGGCGCGCTTCCGTACCGCACGCTGTTCCAGAACCCCGGGCTGCACCGCTACCGCGACCGGCTTCTGGACGCGATGGCGGGACTGCTCGTGCGCCTGCACCTGGCCGGCTTCTACTGGGGAGACTGCTCGCTCTCGAACACGCTGTTTCGCCGCGACGCGGGCGAGCTGCAGGCCTACCTCGTGGACGCGGAGACGAGCGAGCATCACGAGGCGCTGGGCGACGGCGCGCGCCGGCAGGACCTGATGATCCTCGAGGAAAACGTCGCCGGCGATCTCGCCGACCTCGAGGCCTTCATGGAGGTGCCCGGCTCGCTCGACGCCGAGCAGACCGGCACGCGAATCCGCGAGCAGTACGAGGCGCTGTGGGCCGAAGCGACGCGCGCCGAGATGATCGGGCGTGACGAGCACTGGCGCATCCAGGACCGCATCCGGCGGCTCAACGCGCTCGGCTTCTCGGTGGGGGAGGTCGAGATCGAGACGGCCGAAGGCGGGGACCGCCTGCGCATTCGCGCCATCGTCACCGATCGCGACTACCACAGGCATCAGTTCCACGGACTGACCGGCCTGTCGGTCGGCGAGCGGCAGGCCGAGCAGATGCTGAACGAGATCAAGGAACTCAAGGCGACGCTCTCGCGCGAGCTCGACCGCAGCGTGCCGCTCTCGGTCGCGGCCTACCGCTGGCAGCGCGAGCAGTACGAGCCGGCGCTCAGGACGCTCGCGCCGCTGCTCGAGCACGTCGCGGACCCGGCGGAGCTCTACTGCCAGGTGCTCGAGCACAAGTGGTTCCTCTCCGAGCGGGCGCAGCGCGACGTCGGGTTGCAGGCCGCGCTCGAGGACTACGTCGCCAGGTTCCAGTCCGGGAGCTGAACGACCCGAACGACTTCGCGCTTCCTCCCCGGGCGCCCCGGCGATGTTGTGTCCACTCTTCGCCGAGTCGCATCGCACTAAACATCCCGCGGAAGAAGGCGAACGAAACCGCCGTGCGGCGCGTTCGGGCTCACAAGTTCGTTGCATCGAGTTCAGGCCGAGTTCAGACTTCCGGCGTCGTCATCGCGAAGCATCAGGCTGATCGTCGCATCGAGCAGGCGGCGACACCGCGATCCCCCGCTCTCCGGCGTCGCCCGGGCGCGATTCGCAGTTCGGGCGCCGGACGACCAGCTTGCCTGAATTGAGGCGCGCCACCCGCCCGCCGGTGCGCACGCCGAGGCCGCAACTCCTTCCGACGGGGAAGGAGACCCGCCCATGCGAGTGCCCGACTCCCCCCACGGAGCCGGCCGGTTTCGTCCTTGTCCGCCCTGTTCCGGGGCGGCGGGCGACGCATGCCGCGGCGAAAACTTCACGGCTCACCGACGCGCCCTGTCCCTCGGGGCGCTTTTCATTCCGACCGCGGGGCGCCCTCGGCCCCGCTTCGAACCGCCAGGGAGAGGTGCACGATGCACGTGACGAAGCTGGACCGATCCGCGATCGCCGTGGCCTGCGCGAGGGCCCTGCTGGGCGTGGTCCTGTTCGTTTCGCTGTCGCCCGCGGCCGCGCGCGGCAACGCCATCACCGACGAGAACCTCAAGCCCGGCAGCCCGGCGAGCGAGTGGCAGGTGGCGGGCTCGGGCGATCCGACCATCCAGGGGTTCGCCACCGACATCAGCACCAACGTCACCGCCACGACCGGCGCGACCGTGGACTTCAAGGTCAGCACCACCGCGGCGACGTTCCGGATCGACATCTACCGGCTCGGCTGGTACGGCGGAGACGGCGCCCACAAGGTCACGACCCTCGGGCCTTTCGCGGGCGCCGTGCAGGCGGTGCCCGCGGCCGATCCCGTGACCGGCCTCGTGGACTGCGGCGGCTGGAGCGTTTCGGCGTCCTGGAGCGCGCCGGCTGGCTCGGTGTCGGGCATCTACCTGGCGCGGCTCGTGCGCGAGGACGACGGCGGCGCCAGCCACATCGCATTCGTGCTGCGTGACGACGAGAGCACGTCGGACCTGGTCTTCAAGACTTCCGATGCGACCTGGCAGGCGTACAACGTGTTCGGCGGGAACAGCCTCTACGTCGGCAGCGTCAGCGGCTATCCCGGCGGGCACGCCACGAAGGTCAGCTACAACCGTCCGTTCGTGACCCGCGCGGGCGGCGGCGGCGGTGGCGCCGAGGAGGACTGGCTGTTCAACGCCGAGTACCCGATGGTCCGCTGGCTCGAGGCGAACGGCTACGACGTCACCTACACGACGGACGTGGACACCGATCGCAACGGCTCGCTGCTCCTGAACCACAGGGTGTTCCTCGCGGTCGGACACGACGAGTACTGGTCGGGAGGCGCGCGCGCCGCGGTCGAGGCGGCGCGTGACGCCGGCCGGCACCTCGCGTTCTTCAGCGGCAACGAGGTCTACTGGAAGACGCGCTGGGAGAGCAGCGCGTTCGGCTCCACGCCCTACCGCACGCTGGTCTGCTACAAGGAAGGCACGCTCGGCGAGAACACCTGCGGCGGCAAGTGCGACCCCAACACGACGGACTGGACCGGCCTGTGGCGCGATGGCTGCGCGTTCCCGCTCGCGGACGGCTGCCGGCCCGAGAACGAGCTGACCGGGCAGATCAGCTGGAACGGCACGACCGGCACGCTGCAGGTACCCGACGCCTACAAAGATCTGCGCTTCTGGCGGAACACCAGCGTCGCCCTGCTCGGAGCCGGCCAGACCGCGACGCTCACCCCCGGCACGCTCGGCTACGAATGGGATCCCGAGCAGACGGCGTACGGCGCGCACTACCCGCCGGGCCGTGTGTGGCTGTCGAGCACGAACGTCGGCGGCGACACGCACCACCTGTCGCTCGTGCGTCGGGCCAGCGGCGCGCTGGTGTTCGGGGCGGGGACGTGCCAGTGGTCCTGGGGCCTCGACAACAGCCATGACCGGGGCAGCGACGCGCCCAACCTGGCGATGCAGCAGGCGACCGTGAACCTGTTCGCCGACATGGGTGCGCAGCCGGCGACGCTGCAAACGGGCGGCGGACTGGTCGCGGCCACGGCGTCCGCGGACGCGACGCCGCCCGCGAGCGTCATCGGTTTCCCGGCGCCCGGCGCGTCGCTTCCCACCGGGACGGCCGTCACGATCAGCGGCACGGCTTCCGAGGCGGGCGGCATCGTGGTGGGCGTGGACGTGTCCGTGGACGGTGGCGCGACCTGGCAGGCGGCGACCGGCACGACGTCGTGGACCTTTTCGTGGACGCCGGCCGTCACCGGCAGCGTGACGCTCAAGTCTCGCGCGTGGGACGACCTCGGGAATCTCGAGGCGCCCGGCGCCTCCGGCCCGAACGTGGTCGCGGTCACCGTGACCGAGGGCTCGCCCTCCGCTCCTCCCACCGTGACGGCGACGAACCCCGGCAACAACGCGACCGGCGTCGCGACCAACGGCGCGATCATCGCGACGTTCAGCGAGCCGCTCGATCCCGCCACCGTCACCACGTCCACGTTCGAGTTGCGCGACGGGACGAACGCGCTGGTCCCGGCGTCCGTGGACTACGAGCCGGTGAGCCGGACCGCGACCCTGACGCCCGCCACGCTCCTGGCGGCGTCGGCGACCTACACGGCGCGGCTCGTGGGCGGCGTCACCGACCCCAGGATCAAGGACCTCGGGGGCGTCGCGCTCGCGACCGACTATTCGTGGTCCTTCACGACCACGGCCCCGGACGCGGTCGCGCCGACCGTGACCTCGACCACGCCCGCGAACGGCGCCGGCGGCGTCGCGCCCACCGCGACGGTGAACGCGACCTTCGATGAGGCCCTGAGCCCGGCGACGGTCACCAGCGCCACCTTCGAGCTGCGCGACGCGACGAGCGCACTCGTGTCCGCGAGCGTCTCGTACAACGTCTACACGCGCACCGCGACGCTGGTGCCGGCCGCGGCGCTCGCGAGCGGCACCTATACGGCGCGCCTCGCGGGCGGCGCGAGCAGCCCGCGGATCACCGACCTCGCCGGCAACCCGCTCGCGTCCGACGCGACCTGGACGTTCACCGTCGCCGGATTCAACTGCCCGTGCACGGTCTGGAGTGCCGCGACGCTGCCGGGCACGGCCGCGGCCGCGGACGCCCAGGCACTCGAACTCGGCTTCAGGTTCCGCGCCGCGGTGGACGGCTGGGTGACGGGGGTGCGCTTCTACAAGGGCGCGGGCAACACCGGCACCCACGTCGGCAGCCTGTGGACGAGCGGTGGGACGCTGCTCGCGAGCGCGACCTTCACCGGCGAGACCGCGACCGGCTGGCAGGAAGTGACGTTCGGCGCGCCGGTCGCGATCACCGCGGCCACCACCTACGTGGCGTCGTACCACACGAACACGGGGTACTACGCCGAGGACACGGGGTTCTTCGCGGCCGGCGTGGACAGCCCGCCGCTGCGCGCGCTCGCCGACGGCGAGGACGGGCCGAACGGGCTCTACGCGTTGTCGGCGAACCCGACCTTCCCGAACCAGACGTACATCTCGACGAACTACTGGGTGGACGTCGTGTTCGCGACTTCAGTCGGGCCGGACGTGACTGCGCCGGTGGTCGTCTCGCAGTTGCCCGCGAGCGGAGCCACCGACGTCGCCGCCGGCGCCGCGGTGAGCGTGGATTTCAACGAGCCGATCGATCCCGCGAGCGTGGACGGCACCTCGTTCGAGCTGCGCGACGGTTCGAACGCGCTGGTCCCCGCGACCGTGACCTACAGCGTCCCGTTGCGCCGGGCGACGCTCACGCCGATCTCCGCGCTGGCCTGGTCGGCGAGCTACACGGCGACCGTGAAGGGCGGCGCCGCCGACCCGAGGGTCCGGGACCTCGCCGGCAACGCGCTCGCCGCCGACGTGAGCTGGTCGTTCACCACCAGCGATCCGCCGCCTCCGCCGCCCACCGAGGGTCCGGGCGGCCCGATCCTCGTCGTCAGCGCCGCCGCCAATCCGTTCAGCCGCTACTACGTCGAGATCCTGCGCGCCGAAGGACTCAATGCGTTCACCGCGATGGACGTCTCGCTGGTGACCCCGGCGGTGCTCGCCGCGTACGACGTCGTGATTCTCGGCGAGATGCCGCTCGACGCGGCGCAGGTCACGATGCTTTCCGACTGGACGACCGCGGGCGGCACGCTGGTGGCGATGCGTCCCGACGCGCAACTGGCCGGGCTGCTGGGCGTGACCCCGGTCGGCGACACGCTCTCGAACGACTACCTGCTGGTGAACACCGCCTCGGCGCCCGGCGCCGGTATCGTCGGCCAGACGATCCAGTTCCACGGCAAGGCGGACCTCTACACGCTGAGTGGCGCCACGAGTCTCGCGACCCTTTACTCGAATGCGACCACCGCCACGCCCTACCCGGCGGTGACGACCCGGGACGTGGGCTCAAACGGCGGCAAGGCGGTGGCGTTCACCTACGACCTCGCCCGCTCGGTCGTCCTGACCCGCCAGGGCAACCCGGCGTGGAAGAACCAGAAGCGTGACGGCGCAATTCCGCCGATCCGTTCCGACGACCTGTTCTACGGCAACGCTTCGTTCGACCCGCAACCCGACTGGGTGGACCTCGCCAAGGTGGCGATCCCGCAGGCCGACGAGCAGCAGCGACTGCTCTCGAACATCATGACGCTCGGCAACCTGCACCGGATGCCGCTGCCGCGCTTCTGGTACCTGCCGAAGGGGCTCAAGGCCGCGGTCGTGATGACCGGCGACAACCACGGCGACGGCGGAATGCAGCCGCGCTTCGACATCTACCGGAGCGAGAGCCCGGTGGGCTGCTCGCTCGAGGACTGGGAGTGCGTGCGCGCCACCGGCTACGAGTTCGTCGGCACGGGATTCACGAACGCGCAGGCCGTCTTCTACAACAGCCTCGGCTTCGAAATCGCGCAGCACATCAACACGGGCTGCGCATCGGTGCCCGCGGCGCAGTACGAGTCGGACGCGATCGGCCAGCGCGCCGACTTCGCCGCCGCTTTCCCCGGCATCCCCCTGCCGCAGACCAACCGGACGCACTGCATCGCGTGGACCGACTACACCGCCGTTCCGGAGCTCGAGGCCCGGAACGGAATCCGGTTCGACACCAACTTCTACTACTGGCCGTACGCATGGTTCAACGGCGTGAGCGGACACTTCACCGGTTCGGGTCTGCCGATGCGCTTCGCGAAGGAGGACGGCACCCTGATTGACTGTTACCAGGCGAACACGCAGTTGACGGACGACTCCTACAGTTCCTTCACGACGCCGACCACCGAGCTCCTGAACCGGGCGCTCGGGGCCGAGGGCTACTACGCCGTCCTGACCGCGAACCTCCACTTCGACAACACCAACCACCAGGGCTCGAACGACATCGTCGCCGTCGCGCAGGCGCGCGGGGTGCCGGTCGTTTCCGCGAAGCAGATGCTCGACTGGCTCGACGGCCGCAACAACTCGTCGTTCGGGGGCCTGGCGTGGAGCGGCAACACGCTCAGCTTCACCATCTCCGCCGCGGCCGGCTCGAGGAACATGCGCGCGATGGTGCCGATGGCCTCGGCCATCGGCCCGTTCACCGGCATCACCCTCGGCGGGACGCCGGTCGCCTACACGACCGAAACGATCAAGGGGATTCCCTACGCGTTCTTCCCGGCCGTCGCCGGCAGCTACGTCGCGACGTACAACGTGGACGAAACCGCGCCGCTCATCACCAACGTGGTGGCGACGCCGCACGACGACGGCACGGCCACGGTCACGTGGACCACGACCGAGCCGGCCGACTCGCGCGTGGATTTCGCGACCGTGGCCGATCCGCTCGCGCTCTCCGGCACCGACGCCGGGCTCGTCACCAGCCACCTGGTGACGCTGACCGGCCTCGCGCCGCTCACGACCTACTACTTCCGCGTGACCTCGGCCGACGCGCAGTCCAACGCCGCGACCGAGCCGGCCCCGCCGGGCGCGCCGCTCACGTTCGCGACGCCCGCGTCCGTCTGCTTCCTGGACGACAGCGAGTCGCAGTTCACCGCCGGGACGCCCGATGCGGGCATCGTGGTCACCGCCACCGGCAACGGCGAGCTGAGCCTGCGGGCCGCGGCGGGCGCCGATTTCGCCGCGCTGCCGCCGACCGGCGAGTGGCAGGCGTTCCCGTTCGCCGCCGGCGGCGCCGCCACTGCTTCAGGCGGCCTGCTCGCGGTGGACGGCGTGCGCTTCAACACCGAGCCGGCCACGACCACCTGGGGCGCCGGCAGCTCCGTCGAGTTCGTCGCCACCTTCACCGCGGCCCCGCACCAGTATGTCGGCTTCGGCGGCGGCACCGACGAGGTCGGGGGTGGGGGAATCTTCAACGTTCCGCCGTGGGCGATGTTCGGCACCGGCACCGCGGGCGACCAGGTGTACGCGCGGATCAACATCGGCGGCACGCTCTACGATTCCGGTCTCGGCGCGGGCCTGCTCGGCTCGCCGCACCGCTACCGCGTGGACTGGAAGGCCGCGAGCGTCGAGTTCCGGGTGGACGGGACGCTGGTCCACACCGATCCCAACAGTCCGGCCACGCCCATGCGCGTGGCGATGAGCGACTACACGGTGGGCGGCGCGGTCCTGTCGGTGGACTGGATCCGCGTCGCGCCTCCCTTCGTCACGAGCGGCTCGTTCCTCTCGCGCGTCTACGACGGCGGCGCGCCGACCACGTGGGGCGAGATGACGTGGACCGCGACGCTGCCGGCCGGCACGAGCGTGCAGCTCGCGAGCCGGCAGGGCGACACGCCGGCACCCGACGGAACCTGGACGGCGTTCACCCCGGTGCCCGCGAGCGGATTCGTGGTCGGCGGAACGACTCGCTACCTGCAGTACCGCGCGGATCTCGCGACCGGCGACCCGGCGGTCGCGCCCGAGCTGGCGAGCGTGCACGTCGCCTGCGCGAGCGGCCCCGACGCGACGCCGCCCGCGATCACGAACGTCTCGGCCACCTCCGGCGTCGGCGGCACGAGCGCCGTGATCGCCTGGAACACGAACGAGCTGGCGAACTCGCGCGTGGACTACGGCACCGCGCCGGATGCGCTCACGCTGAGCGTCTCCGACGGCGCATTCGTCGGCGTTCACGGCCTGACGCTGCCCGGGCTCACGCCCGAGATCACCTACTACTACCGCGTCACCTCGGCCGACGTGTCGGCCAACTCCGCCACCGAACCGCCACTTGTCTCGGCGGCCGCCAGCTTCACCACCCAGGGCCCGCCGTGCGCGAGCGACGCGACGGCGGCCGAGTTCGCCGCCGGGACGCCGGGCGTGGCGACGTACGTCGCAGAGACCGCGGACGGCGAGCTGATCCTGGCGCCCGCGGCCGGCGCCGAGTTCTCGGGTGCCAGCCTGCCGGCCGGCTGGATCTCCGGACTTTACGGCGGCGCGGCTCCGGTCGTGGGCGGCGGCCACGTGAGCGTGGATGGTGCGTACGTCACGACCTCGGGCTACTACCCGCCCGGCCGCGCGGTCGAGTTCGCCGCGACCTTCGATGCCACCGCTCCCGGCCAGCACGCCGGGTTCGGCGACGACCTGAACGGCGCACCGTGGGCGATCTTCAGCACCGGCTCGGGTGGCGCGCTCATGGCGCGCACGAACGACGGCACCGAGCTGAACGAGGCGATTCCCGGCAGCTGGCTCGGCGCTCCGCACCGTTTCCGCATCGAGTGGGCGGCGAACGAGGTGCGCTACCTGATCGACGGATCGCTGGTCGCCACGCACGCGCGCACGATCGCCGCGAACATGCGCCCGATCGTCGCGGACGGGCCGGTCGGCGGCAACCCGCTGCAGGCCGACTGGGTCCGCCTGACGCCGTTCGCCGCGTCCGGATCGTATCTGTCTCGCGTCTTCGACGCGGGCGGCCTCGCGACCTGGGGCACCGCGACCTGGACCGGTACGCTGCCCTCCGCAACGACGCTCGCGATGTTCGAACGCCACGGCAACACGCCGGTTCCCGACGGCACGTGGTCAGCCTTCGCGGCGATCGCGTCCCCCGGGACGAGCATTGGCGCGTCCGCGCGGTACCTGCAGTACCGGGCCGACCTCGCGACCGGCGATGTCGCGACGACGCCCGCGCTGCTCGACGTGGCGATCGCGTGCACGGCCACGCCCGACGGCACGCCGCCGGCGATCTCGGCCGTATCGGCCACGCCGGGAGGCGATGGCGTATCGGCGACGGTGTCGTGGACGACCGACGAGCCGGCGAACTCGCGCGTGGACTACGGCACGTCGGCCGGCTCGCTCGGCTCGAGCGCGACCGACGGCGCGTTCGTCTCCTCGCATGCGCTCGCGCTCGCCGGGCTCATGGCCGGAACGACGTACTACTACCGCGTGACCTCGGCGGACGTGTCGGGCAACGGCGCCTCCTCGCCGGTCGCACCGGCGACGCTCACGTTCGTGACGCCCGCAGCGCCCTGCCCGGCCGACCAGACGGCCGCCGACTTCGGGCTCGGGACGCCCGACGCGAACACGATGGTGGCGCTCGAGGGCGACGGCGAAGTCGTGCTGAAGCCCGCGGGGATCGCGGAGGAGTTCGCGGGCACGTCGCTGTCCGCCGCCTGGACCGCGGCGAGCTATGGCGGCGGCAGCGCCACGGTCGCAGGCGGCGCGCTCACGGTGGACGCCTGGCACGCCTCGACCGTCGCGACCTTCGGCCCAGGTCGCTCGCTCGAGTTCGTGGCGACGTTCACCTCGGCGGCCTACCAGAACGTGGGCTTCGCCGCCGACGATGCGTTCAACGCGCCGTGGGTCGTCATCGGCCAGAGCGGCTCGCCCGATGGTTCGCTCTACGCCCGCACCTGGGGTGGCGCGAACGTCGCGCTGGGTTCCGGACTGCTGGGATCGCCGCACCGCTACCGCATCGACTGGAACGCCGCGAGCTTCGACTTCTGGGTGGATGGCGTGCTGGTGACCACGCTGCCCGCCTCCGTCGGGACGAACTCCGTGGCGATGATCAGCGACGTCGGCTCCGGCGGCGGCACGCTCCAGGTGGACTGGCTGCGGGTCACGCCGTATGCCGCCTCGGGAGCGTTCCTCAGCCGCGTGTTCGACGGCGGCGGCCCCGTGAACTGGGGTGCCCTGACCTGGTCCGCCGCGACTCCGCCGGGAACGGCGCTCGCGATGTCGGTGCGGACCGGCAACACGCCGGTGCCGGACGGGACGTGGACGCCCTACGACCCGCTCTCGAGCGGCGCGTCGGTCGGCGCCAACTCCCGCTATGTCCAGTACCGGGCCGACCTCTCCAGCACCGCGCCTGCGTACGCGACTCCCGTCCTGCGCGACGTGGCGATCGCGTGCTCGACCGGACCGGACCTCACGCCGCCCGTCATCTCCGGAATCGTCGCGACGCCGGCGCCCGACGGCGGGAGCGCGACGGTCGTGTGGAGCACGGACGAACGTGCGACCTCGCGGGTGGACTACGGGACGAGCCCCGACGCGCTCACGCTCAGCGCCACGGACGCCGCCTCGGTCCGATCGCACTCGCTCGTGCTGGCCGGGCTCTCGGCCGGCAACACCTACTGGTTCCGGGTTCGTTCCACCGATCCCGCGGGCAACGAAGCGATCGCCCCCGCGCCGCCGACGGCGCCACTCAGCTTCACGACGCCGCTGCAGCCGTGCCTGAGCGACGCGACCGAGGCCGACTTCGGCGCGGGCGCCCACGCCGGCACCATCGTCACGTTCGAGGCCGACGGCGAGGTCGCGCTCGCGCCGGTACTTGCCGCCGAGTTCTCGGGCGCGAGCCTGACTCCGGACTGGACCAGCGTGTCGTGGACCGGCGGAACCGCGAGCGTCTCCGGCGGGCAGGTGAGCGTGACCGGGGCGCGCCTGACGCCGACCAGCACCGCGGGCTGGACGCCGACCGCTCCGGTTCCGGTGGTCCTCGAGTTCGTCGCCACCTTCGCGGGCGAGACCTTCCAGAACATCGGCCTCGGGGCGGGCGACAACACGACCGGCGGAAGCGGCATGTTCGCGAGCGAAACGCAGGCGTGGGCGATGTTCGGCACCGCGAGCACGCCGAACACCTTCTTCACGCGCATCAACGACGGCGCGACCACGACCGACATCGCGGTCCTCAACGCCGCCGGCTATCTGGGCAGCGCGCACCGCTACCGCATCGAATGGCGCCCGGACAGCGTGATCTTCGCGATTGACGGGGCGAGCGTGGATCGCAGGGCGGTGGCGCTGTCGGCCCCGATGCGCCCGGGCATCAGCGACTACGCGCTCGCCAGCCCGGTGCTGCAGGTGGACTGGCTGCGCCTGACGCCCTACGGCGCGAGCGGCACGTTCACCTCGCGCGTCTACGACTCGGGAACGAGCTCGTCGTGGGGAGCGATGACGTGGAGCGCCGACGTTCCCGCGGGGACTTCGCTGGCGATGTCGGCGCGAAAGGGCGACACACCCTCGCCGGACGGCACCTGGAGCGCGTGGGCCCCGATCGCGGCTTCCGGCAACCCCGTCGGCGGGGTGGCGAGCTACGTCCAGTACGCCGCGGCGCTGTCGGCCAACCCCGGGCTCGACCGCTCTCCGCTGCTGCGCGACGTCGGCATCACCTGCGGCGCGTGCAACGCGGGCGCGCCGGCGGTCATCGCCGATCTCGCCGGCATCGCCACCGCCAACCCCGGCTCGGGCCGCTCGCGCGTGCGGCTGACCTGGAGCGGGGTCACGGCGGGCGACGCGGTGGCCGTTTACCGCAAGGGATTCGGCGACTACCCGCTCTACCGCACGGATCACGGCGCGGTTCCGGCCGCGCCGGCGAATCCGGCGGCCGCCGCCGCGGAGGGCTGGACGCTGACGGGCGTCACGGCCTCCGGAACGGACGATTCGCCGCCGGTGCGCGACGCCTGGCACTACGTCGCGTTCGTCACCAACGCCTGCTCGGTCGTTTCCGGCCCGTCGAACGTGACGGGCGGAACGCTCGATTACCTGCTCGGCGACGTCAGCAGTGGCGCGGCGGTCTGCTCGGGAGCCGGCGAGGCCGGCGACGGCACGGTCAGCATCGCCGACTTCACCGCGCTGGGAAGCGAGTACGGCCAGACCTTCGGCACGGCCGACTCGCGCGTCTGCCTCGACGTCGGTCCGACCGCGGACTACGGGCTCCGTTCGCGCCCGACGCCGGACGGACGGCTCGACTTCGAGGACCTGGTGCTCTACGCGCTCAACTTCGAGGTCCCGCTGCCCGCGATCGCGGCGCGGGCGCAGCCGGAGCACGTGGCGTGGCAGGCCGACGAGCTGTCGCTGGAAGCCCCCGCGAACGTGCGGGCCGGCGAGTTCTTCGAAGTCCAGCTGCGCATGCGGGGCACGGGTGGCGTCCACGCGGTCTCGGCGCGCTTCGCGTGGGATGCCACGGTCGCGCAGCCCGAGGGCATCGCCGCCGGGTACCTGCTGACCGCCGCGGGAGGCGGCCTGCTCTCGCCGCGGCCCGGAGTCGTGGACGCGGCGGTGTTCGGCCGGGCGGCGCCCGGCCTCTCGGGTGAGGGCACGCTCGCGATCGTGCGCTTCCGCGCCGTACGCGACGGAGACCCGGGAGTCCGCCTCGCCGGCAGCCTGGCGCGCGACGCGCAGAACCACCCGGTGACGCTGGGCTCCGACTCGCCGCGGCCGCCCGCCGTTCCGGGGGCGACCCTGCTCGGAGCGGTGTTCCCCAATCCGTTCCGCGGCTCGCTGTCGGTCTCGTTCACCCTCGCGCGCGAGTCGCGCGCCCGGCTCGCCGTGTTCGACCTCGCCGGCCGCGTCGTGCGGCACCTCGAGGACGGTGCGCGACCGGCCGGCTTCCACGTGGTCACGTGGGACGGCCGCGGCGACACCGGCGCCGCCGTTCCCGCCGGGTTCTATCTCGTCCGCTTCGAAGCCGGGGAGGTCGTGCAGACCCGGCGCGTGCAGGTGGTCCGATGAAGCCAGCGAAGTTCGTGTTCGTCCGTTTCTTCACCCGTTCCCCCGGGGAGGTGTTTCCGATGCACGGCATTTCGAAGTTTCCGGTTCGCGGGGCGCTGTCGGCCCTCGCGCTGGCGGTGGTCGCCTTCGCGGGTCCCGCGCTCGCGCAGACGCCCGGGCTCGTGAACGCGGTTTCGCCCGGGACGACGATCGGGCCGGCGCTGCCGGCCGTGCAGGTCCCCGTGACCCTCAGCCGGGACGCCACCACGCCCGTGCTGGGCTTCAGCGTGCGCATCCAGCTGTCGGCGGAGTTCGACGCGCTCACGACCGGGGGCGGCGACCCCGACATCGTGCTCGGTGACTTCCTCACCGCGGGAGGACGTTCGACCAACCTGCAGGTCATCTCCAATGGCGGCGGCAACTACACCGTGGACGGCGTCACGCTCGGCGGCTCGTGTGGCCCGGCGTCGCAGACCGGCACGCTGTTCACCGTCCGCGTCCGCAGTTCGGCGGCGGCCGCAACGGGCACGGTCACGATCCAGTCGGTGACGATGCGCGACTGCAACAACCAGCCGCTCCCGGTCAACACCGGCTCCGTCGCGTCCGTGACGATTGACAACACGCCGCCCGTGGTCACGGTCACCGCTCCCAATGGCGGGGAAACCTGGTCGTATCAGTCCACCCACGCCATCACCTGGTCGGCCAGCGACGCTTCGGGGACCGTGCCGACCGTTTCCATCGACTACTCGACGGACGGCGGCTCCGGCTGGACCGCCGTCGCGACGGGCGAGCCGAACGACGGCTCGTACTCGTGGGCGGTGCCGAACACGCCGAGCACGACCGCGCTCGTGCGGGTGCGGGCGACCGATTCGAACGGCAACCCGGGCGCGGACGTCAGCGACGCGGTGTTCACCATCGTCTCCAACACCGCTCCGGTCCTCACGCCGGTGGCGCCGCAGACGGTCAACGAAGGAACGAACCTGCACCTCGTGCTCGCGGCGACCGACGGCGAGTCCCCGCCGCAGACGCTCAAGTTCTACCTGCAGGGTTCGCCGCCGGCCGGCGCGACGCTGACCGAGGCGGGCGTCTTCGACTGGAACCCGTCCGAGGCGCAGGGGCCGGGCTCCTACACGATCGACGTGCGCGTCGAGGACGACGGCACGCCGGCGCTCTCGGGCACCGGCTCCTTCGGGGTGACGGTCAACGAGGTGAATGTCGCGCCGACGCTCGACATCTCGACGGCGATGTCGCTGCCGGCGATTCTCGAGGACACGGGTCCTGCGGCGACGGGCGCGACGGTCGCGCAGATCCTCGCGAGCGGCGCGGGCGGCGATCCGGTCAGCGATCCGGACAACGGCGCGCAGCGCGGCATCGCGATCGCGGACGCGCAGGCCAACGCCGGAGGCGTCTGGGAGTTCTCCATGAACGGGGGCTCCTCATGGTCGCCGGTCGGCGCCGTCGCGCTGACGTCGGCGCTGCTGCTCGCCGACGAGCCGGGCAACCGCGTGAGGTTCCTGGCGAACGCCGACTGGAACGGCACGGTCACGCTGCAACTGCTGGCCTGGGACCGCACCAGCGGCAGCGACGGCGGCACCGCGAGCGTGACGACGCGCGGCGGCGGCACGGCGTTCAGCTCGGCCGTGGGGGTCGCGAACCACGTGGTCACGCCGGTCAACGACGCGCCGCTCTTCAACGCGCCCGCCGACCAGACCGTCCTCGAGGATCCCGGGACGGTGAACGTCAACTTCGGGGGCGTGTTCGCCGGCCCGCTGGACGAATGGGCGGGGCCGACGCCGCAGGTGCTGTCGTTCGCGGCGGTCTCGAGCGATCCGTCCATCGTGCCGAACCCGACGATCACGGGATCGGGCACCGCCCGCGTGCTGCACTTCACGCCCGCCGCGAACGCGAACGGCACGGTGACCATCACGCTGACCGCCACCGACGACGGCGGCACCGCCGATGGCGGCGTGGATGCGACCGTGAAGGTGTTTTCGATCACCGTCACGCCGGTCAACGACCGCCCGGACTACGACGCCATCGCGGACCAGTCCGTTTCCGAGGATCCCGGCCCGACGGCGGTTTCGATCACCGGCGTCGGCCCCGGCGGCGGAGCCGACGAGGCGGGGCAGTCGGTGGGCTTCGCGGCCGTTTCCGGCAATCCGGCGGTCGTGCCCGACCCGGTCGTCACCGGCTCCGGCGCGACGAGGACGCTGACGTTCCAGCCCGCCGCGAATGCCACGGGCACCGCGATCATCACGGTGACCGCCACCGACGACGGCGGAACCGCCAATGGGGGCGTGGACAGCCGACTGCGCACGTTCACGATCGTCGTGACGCCGGTGAACGACCCGCCGGTGCTCGCGAGCGTGCCGACGGGCACGATCGACATCCCCGAACTGGTCGCGTACGCCTTCCAGGCGCTCGGCTCGGACGCGGACATTCCTTCGCAGCCGCTGACGTTTTCGCTGCAGGGCACGGTGCCGGCGGGCGCGACGATCAACCCGGGCACCGGCGCGTTCGCGTGGACGCCCGACGAGTCCCAGGGGCCGGGCGACTACCCGTTCACGGTCCGACTCAGCGACGGCGTGGACTTCGTGGAGGCTCCCTTCACCCTGCGCGTGACCGAGGTCAACGTCGCGCCGGTGCTGGGTGGCGCGCCCGCGGCCGCGACGATTCCCGAACTGGTCGCCTACACGTTCACGGCGACCGGGTCCGATGCCGATCTTCCGGCGCAGACGCTGACGTTCTCCCTTTCCGGCGAACCTGCGGGCGCCGCCATCGACGGCAACAGCGGCGTGTTCACCTGGACCCCCAGCGAGGCGCAGGGTCCGGGCGTCCATCCATTCAAGGTGCGGCTCGGCGACGGGGTCGCCACGACCGAGTTCGACGTCGTCCTGACCGTGACCGAGGTCTCGGTGGCGGCGATCACCGATCTGACCGCGAGCACCGTCCGCACGGGGAACGACGGCGACGGCACCGAGCGCGTGACGCTCGGCTGGACCGCCACCCCCGGCGGCACGGCCGTGCAGGTCTATCGAGCGCGCTACGGCGACTACCCGCTCTACGGCGACGGAAGCGGCTCGCCGCCGGCGCCGCCGGCGAGCGCGACGCCCGGTCCGCCGTGGGAGCTCACGGCCGTGACGGCGCCGGGTCAGACCGACGAGGTCAACGTTCCGCAGGTTCCGAAGAGCGCCGGCGGACGCGACTACTGGCACTACGTCGCGTTCGTTCACGGAGCGGGCGCCAACGTTTCGGGACCCTCGAACCAGCCGGCCTCGCTCAACTACCTGCTCGGCGATTTCGCCGACGGCTCGCCCGAAGGGCTCGGCGTCGGCAACAACCGGGTGTTCACCGAGGACATCACGGCGCTCGGCGGCTCCTACGGCTTCACCGGCGCCGCGGTCGCACCGGTGCGCTACCTCGACGTCGGTCCGACGAGCGACTACTCGGTGAACGGCCTGCCGCTTCCGGACCAGGCGATCAACTTCGAGGACCTGGTCATGCTGGCGATCAACTTCGGCACCGGCCCGCAGCCGCAGTTGGCGGCGAAGCCGGCGGCGGGCGGCGCCGCGCGCGATGCGCTGATCATCGAGGCGCCCAAGCAGGTCTCGCCCGGGGAGACGTTCGCCGTGCGCTTGCGCGTCACGGGCGCCGGCCGCGTGCAGGCGCTGTCGGCGGCCCTCGACTGGACCCAGGGCATCGCCGAGCCGGTCGGCGTTCATGCCGGCGCCTGGCTGGATCAGCTGGGAGGCGTCGCGTTCTCACCGAAGCCCGGGGCGGTGGATGTGGCGTTGCTCGGCGCCCGCGAGAGCGGGTTCGCCGGCGACGGGGTCGTCGCGACGGTCGAGTTCCGGGCGCTCGCCGCCGGCGATCCGGCCATCGCCCTCGGTTCGGCCCGGGCGCGGGACGCCTGGAACCGGCCGGTGGATCTCGCGGGTTCGGTCGAGCAGACGGCGCCGGAGATTCCGGCGACGACCATGCTCTCGCTGCCCTTCCCGAACCCCTCGCGCGGCGAGGCGACCATCGCCTTCGGCCTCGCTCGTCCGGGGCCGGTGCGGGTGGTGCTCTACGGCGTGGACGGGCGCGCGGTGCGCACGCTCGCCGACGGCGCCCGCGAGGCGGGCGTCTTCCGCCTGACGTGGGACGGTCGCGACGACGACGGCCGGCCGCTCGCCGCGGGCATCTACTTCGTCCGCATGACCAGCGCGCAGGGCACCTTCACGAAGCGCATCTCGCACCTGCGATAGACCACCACAGCCACAAGCCGGCGGCGCCGGGTGGAGCAGCGCGACTGCTTCCGCCCGGCGCCGAGGTGTGTTCCGGACGCGGCCGCGGGCGGCGCCAGGTCAGGCCGGGGGGCCGCCGCGTCCCGCGTGCGAGCCGCGCGGCCTGTGCAGCAGGGACGCGATGATGCTGGCGGTGAGTGTCGTGCCGACGAAGCCGAGGGCGACGATGTTGTCGATCTTCCACGGGGTGTGCGCCAGCAGCAGCTTGGCGCCCGCGAAGGCGAGCACCACGCCCAGCGCCGGCTTGAGGTAGCGGAACGCGGTCACCGCGCGGGCGAGCAGGAAATAGAGCGAACGCAGCCCGAGAATGGCGAACACGTTCGACGTGAAGACGATGAACGGATCGAGGGTCACCGAGAACACGGCCGGAATCGAATCGATCGCGAACACGAGGTCGGCGGCTTCGACGCTGAGCAGCACGATGAAGAGCGGCGTCGTGAACCAGCGACGGCCGCGGAACACGACGAAGCGGTCGCCGTGGAACCGCTTCGCCACCGGCATCACGCGCCGGATGAGGCGGACGATCGGGTTTCTCTCCGGGTGAATCTGCTCTTCCCGGTTCACCAGCATCCGGAACCCGGCGATCACGAGGAGCACGCCGAACGCGTACAGCACCCACTCGAACTGGCGCACCAGGGTGGTGCCGAGGAGGATGAACGCGAGCCGCATTCCGGCGGCGCCGAGCACGCCCCAGAACAGCACCTTGTGCTGGTACTTCTCCGGCACCGCGAAGTAGCCGAACAGCAGCGCCATGACGAAGACGTTGTCGGCGCTGAGCGAGAGCTCGAGCAGGTAGCCGGTGAAGAACTCGAGCGACTTTTCGGGTCCCTCGAGGCGCCACAGCCCGAGGCCGAAGAGCACGGCCAGGGTCGCCCACGTGAGCGTCCAACCGAGAGCCTCGTTCACCTTGATGCTGTGGCTGCGGCGGTGGAAGACGCCCAGGTCGAGCGCGAGCATGAAGAAGATGAAGATCGTGAAGCCGACCCAGGCGATGAGCGGCACGGATACCAGGAGGAACCTCGCGGTTGAGTGGAAAGGCGGGGCGCCGAGCGCCCGCGCCGGGTGTCGCGGCGAATATGTCCGCGCGGGCACGGTTAGACCATGACGACTTTTCTAATGAACGCTTAGGCGATACCGAATAGTCTGCGCGGGTGGCTCCTCTGAACTTCCACTACCTGCGCTACTTCTGGATGGTCGCGCGCGAGGGCGGCCTGCGCCGGGCCGCCGAGCGGCTGCACGTCTCGCAGCCGACCATTTCGGCGCAGGTCAAGGCGCTGGAGGCCCAGCTCGGCGAGAAGCTGACGCGCCGGGCGGGCCGCGGGCTGGCGCTCACCGATGCCGGCCGCCGGGTGTTCGACTACGCCGAGGAGATCTTCGCGCTCGGCGACGACCTGGTGGAGGCCGTGAGCCGGGCCAGCGCGACGCGCCCGCGGCTCGTGCGCATCGGGGTCGCCGACTCCCTGCCCAAGCCGGTCAGCCACGCGCTCATGCGCCCGCTCTTCCGTCTCGGCCCGCCGGTGCGGGTCGTGGCGAGCGAGGGCTCGGCCGCCGACCTGCTCGGGCAGCTTGGCGCGCACCGTCTCGACCTCGTCCTCGCCGACGAGCCGGCGCCCAGCTCGCTCAACATCCGGGCGTTCAACCACCCGCTGGGCGAGTGCGGCGTCGCCTTCTGTGCGACGGCGGCGTTGGCCCGCGGGGCGCGCGCCCGGTTCCCGCGCGTGCTCGACGGCGCTCCGATGCTGCTGCCGACCCAGCGCACGGCGCTGCGCCGCTCGCTCGACCACTGGTTCCAAAAGCGCGGTCTGCGGCCCCGGGTGGTCGCCGAGTACGACGACGGCGCGCTCATGACCATCGCCGCCGCCGACGGGCTGGGTGTCCTGCCGATTCCCGCGGTGGCCGAGCGCGAGGCGGTCGAGCGCTACGGCCTGGCGCGTCTCGGACGGACCGAGGAGTGCCGCGAGCAGTTCTTCGCGATCAGCGCCGAGCGGCGGCTGACGGACCCGGCGGTCGCGGCGATCACGGAGGGGGCGAAGCAGTCGCTGTTCGGCCGCCCGTCACCCGGGCGGCGCACGCCGTCCCGCGGCGCCTGAACGCGAATCGGGCCGGGAGTCGCCTCCCGGCCCGCTTCCCTCACCGCGGAGCGGTCCGCGATCAGCGCAGCCGCACGAGGCGCACGACCTGCGTGCGGTCGTCGGCGTGGAACCGCACGAGGTAGACACCCGGCGCCGAGGCGCCGCGCGCGTCCGCGCCGCTCCAGCGGAACGCGTGGCGGCCGGCCTGGAGCAGCCCCGAATGCAGCGAGGCGACGCGCCGGCCGGCGAGGTCGAACACGTCCAGCTCGACGCGCTGGTCGCGCGCGACGTCCACGGCGAGCGCGACGTCGCCGCGCGCCGGATTCGGTGACGGCGGCATCGCGAACGCGGTCACCCGCGGCAGCGCCGAAGGCGGCGTGACCGGCGGCTCGACGTCGAGCACCGCGCCGAGGTCGATGTCGCGGCGGTGGACGTCGTTCACGCGACCGCCCGCGGTCAGCCCGGCGAAGACGACCGCGACGTGGTTCGCGTCCGAAAGGACCATGCTGTGCAGCTCGCGCGCCGCCGGGCGGGTGCCCCAGTACAGGCGGCGCATCCAGCTCGTGCCGCCCCCGCCAGCCGCGCCGGTGAGCACGTAGCTGGTGTCCACGTAGCCGCCGCCCAGCGTGCCGCCGAACGCGTCGGTCCACTGGTACGCCGCGTCGTAGGCGTAGCGCGCGCGCGCCCAGCCCGCGGGCGCGGGCGACGCGGGCGAGAGCGCGGTCCAGGCGGCGGGGCCGGAGACCCCGTTCGCGCCGTCCAGCACCCACGCTTCGGTGTTCGCCGCTCCGCACTCGTCCTCGCCGCCCGTGACGAGCAGGCGCGCGCTCGCCGCGTCCCAGGCGACGCCGGCGAACCTCCGTCCCGAGGGAGGCGTGCCGGCGGGCGAGAGTGCGGTCCACGCCGGGGCCCCGCCCAGCCCATTGGCGTTCTCCAGCACCCATGCGTCGGCGAGCGCGCCGCCGCAGGCGCCCGGCGTCGTGGAGCCGCCGAAGAGCATCATCCGGTTCGTGGCCGCGTCGTACGCGGCCCCGTGCCCGCTGCGTGCCGACGGTGGGGACGCGGGCGTGAGCGCGATCCACTGCGGTGCGCCGCCGAGGCCGTTCGCGTTGGTCAGCACGAACGTGTCGCCGAACGGCGCCGGCGTGCCGGCCGCGTCGTCACCGCCGTGGACGATCATGCGGTTCGTCGCCGCGTCGTACACGGCGCTCGCGTCGGCGCGCGCCGCGGGCGGAGTGCCCGTCGGAGCGAGCGCGATCCACTGGCTGCCGTTGCCCGACGTGGCGTGGGTGAGCACCCACACGTCGTTGAGCGGGCCCGCGTCGCCGCGGCCTCCGAAGACGATCATGCGGTCGCCCGCGGGGTCGAGGACGGCGGTATGGCCGTCGCGCGCGAGCGGCGGCGTGCCGGTCGGGAAGACGCGCGTCCACGTCTGGTCCATGGCGAGCAGCACGACGTCGGTGTCGCTGTACGCGACCGTCCACATCTGGCCCGGGCCGTACGCGAGGCCGTTCACGGTCGCGAACGTGCCCGTGCGCGAGGCGAAGGTGGCGATCACGTAGCGGCGGCCCGGCGTGGGGAGGAACCCGTTCACGAGCGAGACGTTGAGCGTGCCGTCGAGCTGCGCGGCGCCGGTGATCGCGACCTGGTCGTAGCCGGTGCCCGCCGCGTCGCCGCCGACCTCGACGTTGTAGACGGACGTCGCGGCGCACGGCCAGTTCGTCGCGGTGAAGGCGAGGCGTCCCGGCGAGGCGCCGGGGCTCACGGTGCCCGACTGAGCGAGCGCCGTGGCGCCCGACATCGTGATCGTGCCCTCGCCCGCGAGGGTCCCGGTCGGGGTGTTCGTGAAGCTCGCGCCCCCCACGGTGAGTGTCTTCGTGGCCGCGACGTGCAGCGTTCCGGAGTTGGCGTGCGCCGACGTGGCGCGGCTGAGGAACATCGTCTGCTGCAGGTCGCACAGGCCCTGGTTGTCGAGCGCGCACAGCAGCTGCCGCGCGCCGCCGCCGTTCACCAGCGTGCGCAGCGTGCCCGTCGGCCCGTTCGTGAACGTGCCGTTCAGGCTCAGCGTCGCCGCGGTCGCGCCCGCCGTGCCCAGCTCGAACAGGCCGTTGCTCTGCATGGGCACCGTCGCGGTGAGCGCCGTGTTCGAGGCCGACAGCCCCATGAGGCGCACCGTGCTCCCCGGGGCCGACTGGAAGGTGCCGTTGAACGTGCTCGTGCCCCGGATCTCGAGCGATCCGCCCGCGCGCATGTCGAGCAGCCCGTTCCAGTCGCAGCTCGTGGCGGTGAGCGAGCCGGCCGAGCAGACGACGGGGCCGTCCATCGTGGACGAGGTGAGCGTGGGCGCGCCGGCGTCCACGCGCAGCGTGTCGGGACCCTCGAGGACTGAGGTCGAGGCGGAGACGCCGATCGCCGAGGTCGCGAGCGGGCGGTTCAGGTGCAGCGTCGAGTTGAGCAGCGCCACCGTGCCCGCGCCGGCCAGCGTCCCGTTGTCGTAGAAGAAGTCCATCCCGGCGCCGCCGGCGACCACGCCCTGCAGCGTCAGGGTGCGGCTCGCGGCGACGTTGATCGTGCCGGTCGTGGTCCACGACGGCGTCGTGCCCGAGAGCACGACCGTGTAGTTGCCGCCCGTCACGTTGATCGTGCCGCCGTTGGCGAGGTCCGCCGAGGCGCGGCTCGTCGTCAGGTTCTGCGAGACGTTGATCGTGCCCTGGTTGTCGTACTGGGCGTGCAGGTTGCGCGCACCGCCGGAGCCGGCGAGCGCGTTGATCTGCGCGCCGGGGGCGTTGACGAGCGTGCCCGAGGTGAGCGTCAGCGTCGCCGC